>JAUVGT010000258.1 GCA_030593645.1 Deltaproteobacteria bacterium | reverse complement strand
AAAAAGTCCGAATTAGACGGTTTTGTAAAAAGTTCAAATTCAAGGCGTGCAAATTTCGTAATCATGAAGCGTACTTATCGTACGTTGAATGATTGCGAAATGCAGCACAACGCAGAAGTTGGACTTTTTACGAAACCGTCATCTTTTATAACGGTATATTCCCATGCCTTCTAAACGGTTCCGGCCGTTTCTTGTTCTTAAGCATCCGTAACGCTTTAATCAGCTGGAGCCTGGTCTCACAAGGCTTGATAACGGCGTCCACAAGCATATTGGATGCCGCGTGAAACGGATTCGAATATTTATGGTCATATTCATCGATCATTTTTTGACGAAACGCCTCAGGATCATCAGCCGCTTTGATCTCTTTTCGAAAAATCAGGTTTACGGCTGTTACCGTATCCAGTACCACCAGTCTCGCGATCGGCCATGCCAGCATCTGATCGACACCCATTCCCACACAGCACATGGCCATAACCGCACCGCCGTATTCTTTTCTCAATGCCAGTGTGATCTTGGGAACAGTGGCCTCGCCATAAGCATAAAGCATTTTTGCGCCATGCCTGATGATTCCCATTTTTTCCTGTTTAACGCCCGGGAAATACCCCGGTACATCGACAAAATTAATCAATGGGATATTGAACGCGTCGCAAAACCGTATAAACCGCGCAGCCTTATCGGAACTGTCCACATCGAGACACCCTGCCAGATAGTTTGGCTGGTTTCCAACAATGCCAACAGTCTGGCCATCCATTCGTGTAAAACCGATAATGATACTTTTAGCGAAATCAGGAAGCAGTTCAAAAAATTCACCGTTATCGACCACTTTCTTGATCACCAGGCGCATATCATATGATTTTCTAAAATCCGCGGGTACAAGCTCTTCAAGGGTGTCATCCTGCCGGAAAGGATCATCGGTGCATTCTACAGTTCGAGGACTTTCCTCATTATTGGCCGGTAAGTAACTGAGGAGATGTCGAATCGTTTTTATACATTCTTCTTCGTTTTTTGCCACTAAATGGGCCTGGCCGGTTATTTGACTATGAACACCGGAACCCCCCAGTTCTTCAAGGGTGACATCCTCCCCGGTAACCGATTTGATCACACCCGGGCCGGTAATGACCATTTGGCTCTGCCCTTCGATCATGATGATAAAATCAGTCAATGCAGGAGAGTATACAGCCACTCCAGCACACGGCCCCATTATCGCGGAAATTTGCGGGATGACACCTGATGCGGCGGTGTTCCTGTAAAACATGCCGGCCACACCTTTGGACGCGAAAAAGCCCTCATGGAGCCTCCCGCCCCCGGAATCGTACAGACCGATGAGCGGTGCTTTAACTTTCAGGGCTTCATCCATAATTCGGCAGATTTTCTGCCCGTGTATGGTACCCACAGAGCCGCCCAGTACCGTGGCATCCTCTGCAAAAGCGAACACCAGCCGGCCGTCAATGTACCCGTAACCGATGGCCACACCATCTCCCGGAACCTTTTTTTTCTGCATGCCGAAATCGACAGCCTGACTTTCGGCAAGCTGATTCATCTCCACAAAACTATCCGGATCAAACAGCAGGTTCAATCTCTCCCGTGCTGTCAACCGTCCCATGCCATGACGTTTATCAATGGCCTTTTGACCACCGCCAAGCTCCGCCCGTTTCTTAAGGCTTTCCAAACGCTCCAGACCACTATGATGTGTGGGTTGTTCAGACATTTGCTGAGCCCTCCTGTAATCTATGAAATATGGTTTTAATGAAGCTACTCAATAACGACCAGAACATCTCCCCCCTGCACAGCATCATCTTTTTTACAGTTCACGGATTTCACCGTACCGTCGGCTGTGGCGGTAATAGGCATCTCCATTTTCATGGCCTCAAGTGTCAGGACTTCCTGGCCATTCAGCACAGTATCCCCGGGTTTTACTTTAATATCAAAGATTTTTCCCGGCATGGGAGCGGTAACTTCGACCATTGCGATACCTCCTTTTTGAATCAATATTGTTTTATTTTTCGTACTCTGTATACAGTATACTTGTCAAGATAAAGAAAGTCCTTTGGAAACTTTTATATTAATTTGTAACACGCATTAGAATTGACAAATCCATTTTATCTGTCTATTCTTGCCACCACCACTTGCAAGCGAGGTATCGTATGAATAAAAACCATGTTTTTTCCTGTCCGAAATCTTATCGATATATTTGGTTGTCTTCTTTATCAATTTTCCTGATATTCTTTTTATTTGGGTGCAAAACCATGAATGATAATAATCAAAAAGGCATGTCAAAAACATATTACTTTTCTTCTCCTGCTGAAGCTGTTCAAATGATTACTGAACTATTAAAAAATCAGAATTTCAAAACGTTGGCCAGGTACTATGATCTTTCAAATTCAGAAATTAAACGATCCGAATTGGAATCCGGCGATTTTTTTATTCGGAAAAAACGGCCTGAGATTGCTCACCCGGCAGGGTTCTGGCGCCATAAACATCCTTTCGCGCCGGGATTTACATTTAATAATGTAAAAGCCACTGCTAAAGATGCCGTTTATATCGTAGAGGTTTCTATCTCAATCGATCAAGGAGCGGATTCGCCAAAACAAATCGGTTTATCCTATTTTTACATGATTAGATCGGATAAAGGCTGGAAGGTATTGCCGGATCAGGTATCAGAATGAAGAACCCGTTGTTTTTTATCTGAAATCGGGTATAATAGGTAACTATGAAATGCCCCAACTGCCAGGCTAACATTCAAAAAGATCAAAATTTCTGTGGGGGCTGTGGAAACACGCTGCAGCACGTTTGCGCCGGTTGCGGTACTGCCAGCCCACTATCGTTTCAATTCTGCGGCCAATGCGGCAATAATTTGACCGCTTTCGGTACGGTTGTACTCGACAGCGCCGGTATCGTTCTTGAGACTGATAAAGTCGCCTCGAAAATCCTCTCAAGGCCCATCACTCAAGTTATCGGTAGACCCTTTTCCTTTTTTGTGGCGATCGATGACATGGTTATTTATTTTTCACACTGGAATGAGTTGATGGACACCACAAAGCGCCAAAGCATGGAAATCGAAATTAAGGCTGACAACAAAAAGCCAATATTTGTCCAGATCGAATTAAGTAACCCGGACCCCGAGAATGATGGGCGTTATCATATGACCCTTTCCGATGTCACGGACCGTCGCACCGCCCAGAATGATTTACAGAACAAGCATGATCTCATCAATATCGTCTTTTCCATAACCGAAGATCTGGAAAATGTCAGCGATGCCGATCGTAAACTGACCATCTGCGATATCCTGGAAAAAATTTGCCTGTTTATCGGTTCCAGGCATTGTTTTCTTTACCGGTTCAGTCGACCAACCCGACAGGTGGAAACGTTCTGCCAATGGCATCACCCGGATTCGAATAAAAAAATCAGCATTCAATCGGAGATTCCCATGTCATCGATCCGAACCATCTTGTCCAAATTGCAAGATGAGGGGACCTGCATCGTTAACAATATCGAAAGCTGTGCAGCAAACGAGCGCAAAGAACTGCAGTCCTGGCAAAATGCAGAATCGGGGGCCGCATTACTCCAGACGATTTATCGTCAAAAGCGACCTGTCGGTGTAATCAGTGTTTTGAAAAACGAAACCGGTTCCTGGTCACAGGACACCATCTCCCTGATCAAACTGGTGGGTAAACTCGTCACCGACACACTGCAAGGATCAACCGCCGCTTTCACCAAAATTCAACCCATAAAAATAAAGCCCGCTCCAACCAGATTCGACACGGACGTTTCAATCAGCGAGAACGACATAGATACGATGGATTCATCGGATATCGTCACCATGCTCGGTAAACCACGGATGATGAATTCCGCTGATCCGGAAAGAAAACCGGATAAAGCAGATTCCAACCCTGATCATATTGAGACACCGCGAATGTCTTTTGAACCTGATGCAGGTAGTAAGATCGGAGACCATCAGAAGGTCTTTATCGGTGAGGACGGAACATTCCGTGTTACCTGCCCCGCGTGTCGCCACCAGGAGGGCGTTTCTCCAAATCTATTCGCAGAAATGGGATCTGCATTACAAGCCACCTGTCTTTGCAAACACACGTTTCCCATCATGCGAGAGCAGCGCACCTCCTTTAGAAAAAAAGTTAAACTGGAAGGTTTTTACAACCAGATCGTTAGCGGAGTTTCAAAAACAGCTTCAGGACCCGCCTGGGCTCCCATTGTGGTAAGGGATCTTTCGAAAGCAGGCTTAAGTTTTACCTCACCCAATGCAAGTCTGCTTCGCCCCGGAGATCCCCTGTTGCTGCAGTTTAATCTGGATAACGGCCCCGGTACGCTTATTAAAAAAAAGGCACATATAAAATCGGTGAAAAAAGATACGGTGGGCTGCCAGTTTGAAGGCTCGGATCGATATGATGTCTCGTTGGGATTTTATTTTATATGATCGCACATAAATCGAGATCGCAGTAAAAACCTGGGGCCAAAGTGCCCGCCATAGCCCTATCGACTGCGGCTCTGTATGAGGATTGCAATTAAAGTTGCACTTTCAATCGTTGATGGTCTCGTAAAAACTCCCCTACTCCTGATTTATTTCTCTTTAAATTGTTCTACACAACGGCCAAGCGCCGTCTTTCTGACTTTTCCCAGTGCAGTCCTTGGAAATTCTTTACAAAACACCACATATCGGGGTCGTTTGAAACGCGCCAGGTGTCCATCGCAAAATGAAATCAATTCATCCGGGTTCAAGTCGGCTCCATTTTTCCGGATCACAAATGCTTTACCCACCTCACCCCACTGACTATCTTCTACTCCAATTACCGCGGCATCTCTTACTTCCGGATGCTCCTTTAAAATACGCTCAACTTCCGCGGGATATATGTTTTCACCGCCCGATATATACATATCCCGGGTCCGATCCACCAGGTAATAAAAGCCCTCATCATCAATTTTAGCCAGATCGCCTGTATGGAGCCATCCATTTACTATGGTTTCCTCCGTTTTTGCCGGGTCCATCCAGTATTCTTTCATCATGATTGAACCCCTGACAAGCAGTTCACCCACGTCACCGTTTGTCACTTTTTTGCCGTTTTTATCCACCAGTTTTACCTGGGAATGAAAAACCGGTTTGCCCACGGTTCCCGGCTTGCTTATGGAATCTTTCTCTGACGCCCATAAAAGAATTGATGTCTCTGTCTGTCCCATAATCTGTCGCAAATGAAACCCGATATCCCTGCATTTTTCCAGCAGTTCCGGGGTTGTCTTCTCCCCCCCGATCGCACAGACCTTCAACGATGACAGGTTCGTTTTCTTTTCATGGGAAACCTCAATCAAAGACCGATAAACCGTCGGCACACCCAGAAATTTTGTCACCCCAAATCTTTCAAGATCGCGGTATATTTTCAAAGGATCAAATTTGGGATGAATCACCATGGTCCCGCCTTTATAGAGGATAGGAGAGGCCTGTATAAATAACCCGCCTGAATGAAATAGCGGCAGTATGATAAGCATGATATCATCAGCCTGGAGCTTGAAAAATATCTCCGCGTTCAGGCAGTTAAAAAATGTCTTTCGATGGGAAAGAACAGCGCCTTTGGGAAGCCCGGTTGTACCGGAGGTATACATGATCACATGGGGTTCTTCAGGATCAACAGGTCCCAGTGACTCGGTGACAAATGGTTTTTTACCCATAAATTCCATGACTTCGGAATTATAATCGAACCAATTATCATTTCTAAAACTATTCCTGATACAGGCAAGATACATGTGGGTTTTATTGTGCCCCGGTATAAACCTTTCAATGGGCTCAATAAATGTTTCCTGGAATACCAGAAGCCTGGGGCGTGAATTATCCAGGATATATTTCAGTTCAGGATCTGCCAGTCGCGTATTGATCGGTACAAAAATTGCCCCGATACGCGAACACGCCAGGTACAGTCCGAAAAATTCAGGACAATTGTTCATTAAAACCGCGACGCGGTCACCCTTTTCAATACCAAGCGACTGAAGCCAGCAGCTGTCCCTGTTGGCCGTCTCATGAAGGTCTTTATAGGTGATGATATTATCTTCAAAAACTATGGCTGTCTTGTCAGGATGAAGCTCACTCCAACGCTGAACACACCAGGCCATGTTCATTGATCTGATCATTATTAGAAAGCCCTGTTAATTTAAGTTGTGAAAATTTTATTCAATAATCATTTTTAAGATCAAATATCTTAAATATCTGAGGAATGTCAAGATTAAGAGCATAATTTAAATTTGGGGAATGATGGAATTATAAATTTGTTGGGGGTAAACTACTGTGTCTTTCCCTATAGAAATCGTACTCGTACTGAGAGAAACAGCTTATTTTTCAATTGAAAAAAGATACGACTTTATTATCGTTCATAAAATCGGTTGTTTCTATTCCTTCAAAAAACCTTTGAATCCTTGTTGGAGCGTAGCGTAAATCCGCCTATGGCGGGGACCCTTTTCTCCAACTAAATTGGAGAAGATCCATCATAATATCCGGCTTCCAGGGCTCCGATTGAGGTTGAGAGTATTTCTTTCTTTTGTGCAAAGCGTGATCTGAGAACATCTTTAATATCGTCAAATGAACAAAACAGCTTTTCTGCTTCGCTTTCCTTTTCATTATCTTTAAATGCATATCCCAAAAGCACCAGGTTTGAAGATTTTGGATTATCCAGTTTATGTGCCGATTGATCCGCATCATGATAATACACCCGGGCCGAGTCGGACACCACCTCCCTTGAATCAGGTTCTTTTTCGCTGTTAACAGACATCCACCCATCCGGTTTTAGAAATATTCCATGTTGAATGATATTCTCTGAATTCAACACCAACATGGCATCCGCAAAATGGGGCCGTATTAATGGACTTGAAAAATGACCGACTTTTAAATGGGATACAACCGTTCCTCCGCGCTGGGCCATACCATGGGTTTCCGATGTAAATACCGGGTACCCTTTATTGATTGCTGCTTCAGCCAGGAGACGGGTGACAAAAAGTACACCCTGGCCGCCAACACCGCTGATAATAATTTGTTGTTTAATCTGTTCGTTCATAATTGGAGACTCACTTTCAGGTAAATAGTATTTGTTATGCCATTTCGATACTTTTTTTTGGGCAAACCCCTATGCATACATTACAGCCGGTGCATAGACCCGTGTCCACGTTGACGCGCTCATTTTCAGTATCCAGCACCAGCGCCGGGCATTCAAAATGATCCACACAAAACGCGCAGCCGTCACAGTCAT
>JAUVGT010000312.1 GCA_030593645.1 Deltaproteobacteria bacterium | reverse complement strand
TGAATCTCCCTTAAATTTTTGCCTGAATCTCCGCATGAAACCACATTGGGATCAAACGGGATCCGGCCTAAAAAGTTAAGTCCTGATTCATGGGCTGTTCTTTCTCCGCCACCGGTTCCAAATGGATCGATGACTTCATTACAGTGAGGGCATGAAAATCCGCTCATGTTCTCAATTAAACCAAAAACGGACATGTTTACTGTTTTACAGAAACTAATCGATTTCCTGACATCAGCCAGTGCGACTTCCTGGGGTGTGGTGACGATGATTGCCTTTGCATCCGGTATTGTCTGGGCAATTGTTAACGGTTCATCACCTGTTCCGGGAGGAGCATCGATCAGTAAAAAATCGAGCTCGCCCCATTCCACCTCACCGATAAACTGCTGAATGGCCGAATACTTGATCGGCCCGCGCCATATAATGGCGCTGTCTTTACTTGGTGTCAAAGATTCAACGGAAACCGCTTTCAGGTTATCGGAATAACGGGATGGAATCAGTTTTCTATTCTGATTGATATCGAGCATCCCGGACAATCCAAGCATTCTCGGGATATCCGGACCATGAAGATCAACATCCATTAAACCGACTTTATAACCCTTTTCAGCCAGGGCAATGGATAGATTGACCGCCGTACTTGTTTTACCCACCCCGCCCTTTCCGCTCATGACAATAAACTTATTCTTTATTTTCTGCAAAGACTCTTTAACAGCAGCCTCCTGTGCTGCCTGACCGTTTTTTTGTGTTTGATCGGGCATTTCCCTCATAATTTGTGACATAATTCTCATTCTCCTATTCACTCTATTGTTCAGCAGGCTTTCATGGATTTATATTTTTTAGAAGTTGTTTCAAAACCTTCGATCGGATTCAAGTTCAAGGCGGAGTTAAGATTTCAACCACAGGAATATATTACATATTTCGAGGATTGAAATCTTTGCTCCAACACCGAAATTGGGTCCGAGAGGAGGTTATGAAACCACTTCTAGCCAATCATCAGCCTGCTGTATCGTTTTTTCATTAAATACCCGGATACCTGATTTTTCTAAAAAAGCTGTAAGTACGCCTTTTCCATCAATCCGTGTACCTGTGAATTCTCCATTATAGATATATGTGCTGCCGCATGACGGACTGCCGTTTTTTAAGACCGCAATCCCTATCCGGTTTGATTCCAATATATTGAGTGCTTTTTTAGCACCGTTTATAAAATATGCAGTATTGTCCTGTCCGTCAATACTCATTACCCGTGTTTGCCCGTTTAGTACATCAATGCCGCTGCCATCTTCAATTTCAGATGGCGAACGCGGTATGCTAAGACCACCCGCAGTTTCAGGACAAAATCCAAATACCCGTCCTTCATCCAGCCATTTTTGAAGGACAGTATCCTGATAATGTAATATTCTGCCGTTATATCTTACATTTTCACCGAGTAAACACGCGCTGACAATGATGTTTATCATTGATCAATTTTTTTCCTTCGGATTAATTTTACAAAGAAGATCCCATATACTATCATATTAATAATTACAACCATAATACCTAAAATAACCTGAATTTCACGGGTTAGACCAGCCGGATATAAAATCGGAATAATATAGTGTTCAATATACCCGCCCGCATAACCATCTCCGCCTCCTTTAATACGCAGCCGGTTTTCAAGAGGTGTTAACGGGCAAATCCACCCGGCAAACTCGATAACCGCACCCCATAATACAGCGGGAATATGGGGCCAGATGATCCAGGGTTTGAAAAAAATCAGAAGACCCCCGAACACAACAAAAATCGTGAATGCCAGGTGAATCAAAACCACAGTATCTGCGAGGAACTGATATGGATTCATTTGGTTTGAGATAGGTTATAGTTAGTGCCCGCCCACAAATGGTAGATTTTGGTTCAGAGCAAGGCTTGAGCAATTTTGAAACCGCAGGCATAGCGGGCTATGTCGAGGATTTCAAAAGAGCGAAAACGCCGCTCCGGGCCAAAAGATGCCGTTTGTGGATGGGCACTAGTTGATGGTCTCGTAAAAAGTCCGAATTAGACGGTTTCGTAAAGAGTTCAAATTCAAGGCGTGCAAATTTTGTAATGATGAAGCGTACTTATCGGACCCGCCCTGTTAAATCTGTCTTTTTATTTAACAGGGGAGTTGAATGATTGCGAAATGCAGCACAACGCAGAAGTTGGACTTTTTATGAAACCATCAAAGAATGTTTTAAAAATTCCATCAACCTATCCCTTTTTTTTTCTCGCCAGAACCTCATTCACGGTATAGATTTCCATCAGATTGGTTCCGCCTTTTTCCAGGAGCTTATATCCGGCGGTGATGATGATCCTGTCTTCCATATTCACCATTCCTTTTTCATAACTGTGCAGCACAAGAGTAAAAGCCATATCATCAGGTAAAGCCAACTTCTCCGGGATATAAATCGGATAGACACCCCAGCTCAACTGCAATTGCAGGAATACTGACCGGGATCGGGTCCCCGCGATAAGCGGGCATTTCGGCCGGAACCTTGAAACATTTCGTGCGGTAAAACCCGATTCCGTGGGGGTCATAATGGCACGGGCATTCAAATCCCTGGATGCGTAGTAGGCGGATCTGGCAATGAACCGGGCCACACTGTCCTGTTCTAATTTTCCAGTGGGGTCTTGGAAATAAATCCCTTTAACTTTTATGTCATATTTCAGGGCGATTTTCTCCATCATTTCGACGGCCCTGACAGGGTATCTTCCTGTGGCGGTTTCAGCACTCAGCATGATCGCGTCAGAGCCCTGAAGAATGGCATTGGCGACATCACTGACTTCCGCCCTTGTGGGCCTCGGGTGTTCTCTCATCGACTCAAGCATTTGGGTGGCAACAATCACCGGCTTTCCCAGCCTGTTGCATTTGTTGATGATTTCCAATTGTATTCCCGGAACTTCTTCCAAAGGCAGATCCATCCCAAGATCCCCCCGGGCCACCATAATCCCGTCGGATTCGTCGATAATATCATCCATATTTTCTACAGCTTTGGAGTGTTCGATTTTTGAAATAATCATCATATCGGCTTTATGCCTGATGAAAAAACTCCGCAGCTCCCGGATATCCTGTTTACTCCTCACAAATGAGGCCGCAATGATAGTGATATTGTTCTGAACGGCAAACAGAATATCATCTTTATCCTTTTCAGTTAGAAAGGGTAGATTTACGGTATATCCCTTAATCGAGATGGTTTTATTCGAACCGAGAATACCCCCGTCCAAAATTTTCACAACCAGGCCGTCATCACAAATATCTTTTACTTCTGATTCAATTAAACCGTCATCGATTAAAATCCGGGCGCCTATTGGAATCTCTTTTAATGATGGAAAGTTGATAGTAATCTTTTCAGATGTACCCGGTAGCGATTTATTTGTTAGTACGAGACTCTGCCCATCCGTCAGTTCAACTGAACCATTGGTCATCTCTCCAGTTCTGATCTCCGGGCCCTTGGTATCCAGGATAATCGCGATATCATCACTGACATTCCTGATATTATCGATGTAGTCCTGACGGGATGTCATGTCTCCGTGAGAAAGATTGATACGGGCCGCATTCATTCCCGCGTTCCGCAGTTTACGGATCATTTCCGGGCTGGATGAAACCGGGCCGATAGTAGCAATAATTTTTGTAAATTTTTCCATCATATTATTAAAATCCCCCTTTTAAGAGGACATCTTTCATATTCGGTCGATACCCTTATTTTGCTCTTCTCTAATTTTGAAGATGCTGTTGAGCAGTCCAGGTGTCCGATCGCAGGTTTTCAAAATATTGACTGTTCTCTTTAATCCACTTGCGCAGTATTATATATCCTCCCAGTCTGTATTTGACTCTCCATCCCCTGTTTTTCGCGTAAGATTTTAATACCCGCTTGATATTGTAAAATCGCTTCATTTCACCAAGTATTTTCATCTGCATGTCATATGGAGAACATCCCTTCTGGTTCACAACCACATGCATTCCATCATATTTATCCCAGTTTTTATGTAAGACATTTTTTTCATTCTCTTCGTATGCCTTGGTTCCGGGAAACGGGGTTAATGAAGCAATCTGGATTGTATCAATATCATTTTCTATCGCGTAATCCACAATCTCCGTGACGACTTCAGGTTTATCGCTGCTGTCGATGACAAACATACCATGAATTCCGATATGATGAGAATGGAGATTATCAATACATTTCTTAATCGCGTCTACCCGATGGGCCTTGCCGAATTTTTTCAGAGTTTCAGAATTTACCGATTCCACGCCCACATAAGCAATCCGGCATCGCGTCTCCTGCAACAAATCAAGGAGCTCCGGGTCAGACGCGGCATTGACACACATCTGGCCGGCCCACCTCAAAGGGATCGCATCGGCTTTAATGATGTCACGCAACAGGTCTTTTGTACGAACCGGATTCGCACAAAAATTATCATCCGCAAAACAGACACTCCTGTGCTGAATCGGGCGCAATTCGGAAATGACCTGTTCATTACTTTTAAATCGATACTTCCTCCCAAAAACCGTTGTCACACTGCAAAAAGAACAGTTATGCGGACATCCCCTGGAAGTTGTGATGATCGGCGGGATATCATCAGGTGTCACCTGGGGGGAGAGACAAAAATCGGGAGATGGGAGAGATTTGTAATCAACGGGATCGGCACGCCCTGTATTTTTAATTTCTCCATTCGGCCCTTTGAACGCGACTCCCTTGATATGATCTACTGATTCCTTGTTTTCGATGGCCTTAATAATTTTGGGCAGGGTTTCATCTCCTTCACCCAAAACAACATAATCACAATGCTCCAAAGCCTCCTCCGGCATAAAAGTCACATGGGGTCCGCCCATAATCACTGTGATATTTTTATTCTTTAAGACGTCTGCAAGACGGTAAGCTTCTTCAATTGTATTTGAAAGAGAGCCGATTCCGACAATATCGTATTCAAAAAGTTTTTTCTCTTCTTCATCGGTCATCCGTTTTATCCAGAGATCGCATTGATATCCGAGATCATTAAGAACGGCCCCCATTGTTGCAATCCCAACACGCGGGAGATATACTCGACTGTACACATGCACCAATTTAGACACAGCTTCTACAAGAGCGATTTTAAGATTTAGCATTATAGCTTTCCTTTTTTTTTAAAATTTTCAATATATTAGCCCTATTTAATACTTCATTATATTCGCTCGAGTCAATAATTATTTGCATGTTTTTACATGCTATCGGACCAGATGATTTGCGATAGCCTTAAACATCGCAATACTCTCCAAATCTTTATCATCCCCGTCCGTAATATAATCCGGATAAGCTGAAGTTTTTGCAATCACAACCTTATTTTTCGGGTGGATGTATATAAACTGTCAAACACCGACCAGGGGGAGCACCTTTTCCAGTTCAAAAAAGACCAGGAACCGGGTCTCTTCATCATGATCAAAATCTTTATGGCGGTGCATGGACTCAACCAGTTCCCTGCTTTGTCCCTCCCCGAGTTTTTTCAAAAACAGCCTTTTACCCTTGTATCCCGGACCATCTTCAATATACAAATATACGGCATATGGATTGGACAGAAGATTTTTGTGAGTCAGGCGATCACGCATAATCATCGCCAAACAGCCGTCCTCCAGAAAATTGGGTCTGGAATAAACAGCCGAATCAACCCTGCCGTCACCATCAGCGGTGGAGAACACACCGACACCTTTAGTTTTTTCAAAATATTCTTTAAGTTCCATGATTAACTCCTATATTACTCGAAGTGGTTTTTGTTTTATTTAAGTTTGATGATCTCGTAAAAAGTCCGAATTAGACGGTTTCGTAAAAAGTTCAAATTCAAGGCGTGCAAATTTCGTAATCATGAAGCGTACTTATAGTACGTTGAATGATTGCGAAATGCAGCACAACGCAGAAGTTGGACTTTTTACGAGA
>JAUVGT010000102.1 GCA_030593645.1 Deltaproteobacteria bacterium | reverse complement strand
GAAACCCATCGCAAAAAAATTCCGCGGGCTCCGACGAGCTGTTGAAGGCCCATTCTCGCCCGCGCAATTTTTTGCTGGGACGATGCATTATACAAATTATATTAAATACTCTGTATGATTTTTCATCATACAAGGCACTTTCTCTTCTTCTTTAGTCACTTGCTCTTCTGAATCAAGATCCAGTGCGTTTATCTGCTCAATACACCATTCGTATGATTGCCGACCGGTTTTATTGTTCTGCCTTCCAAGCAAGTGCAGATGATTTGGCCGCAGTATTTTTTTTTGCTTCGGATCAAATGCCAGGCCCAAAGCTTTGTATATCAAACACTTCATCACTGAGTTATGTGTTACCACTAGACATTGACTGCCGTGTTTTTTTTCTGCCGCCCTGGTCAATGCCCGCATGGCCCGGTCAAGAACCTGGTGCCTGGGTTCCCCTTTGGGCGGACAAAAATCCCATCCCCGTTTTTCCTGTGCTTCGAGGATACCTGGGAACTGAGCTCTCAGGTCTTTAATGGTTTTTCCTTCCCAATCCCCGAAATCCTGCTCCCGGAGATCATGTTCCAGCTCAATGGCCAGGCCTGTTTTTTCAGCAATAATAATAGAAGTTTGATGAGCCCGGATCATGGGGCTGGATATAATTATATCAATAGAAAATGGGTCCAATTTTTTTGCCCATTTCTCTGCCTGCATTTCTCCCTGCGGACTTAAGGGCAGATCCTCTCTTCCCTGTATTTTTTTTTCAAGGTTCCAAAGGGTTTTCGCATGCCGCATCAACGCAAAACGTTTCATGAGCCTGTTATCCTCAAGAGCTTGTCTTCTAAATGCTGGTAATTGACATCCAGATCATGATAAGTTCTAACATATTCGGATGCATTTTGTCCCATTTTCATTCTTAAGTCTTTGTCAGACAGCAGTATTTCCATCTTCTCATTTAATTTGGGGCAATCATACATGGGTGTTAGAAAACCTGTCTTTTCCCGAATCACTACTTCAGGGATACCGCCGTTATCAAACGCAACAACCGGCAGACCGCAGGACTGGGCTTCCAGAAAAACCATGCCCAATGCTTCTCCGATACCGGGAAATGCAAAAATATCTCCCGCGCTGTAAAATCCAGGCATATCCTTTGGAGCCAATTTCCCAACAAACCGGACATGACCGGTCAGTTTTGTTTTTGCAGCAGCTTTGATTTTATTTTCCATCTGACCGCTGCCGGCGATAACCAGCTTGAAATCAATGCCTTTTTTGATAAGCTCTGCGCAGCAATCGATTAACCACAACAGGCCCCTTGTTTTAACATCATCTCTGAACATGGCCGCACTCAGAATGACAGAACGGCTGCCGATACTCCACTCATTTCTGAGCCGCTGTCTTTGTTTTTCTCTTTTTTCGTAATTCCCGGGATATATCCCTGGCCGGATATAGGTCAGCTGGTGGTCTGCTATCAGGCGTTTTAAATTTTTAAAATCGATCGATTTATTAGTAAACACGTGATCGGCTTTTTGCAGGGCGGCCCGGTTCAGGTAGAAGCCGATAACCGTTTTTAGTTTTTTTCGTCGCTTTGTGGAATATATCCCCTGAAAGATCACGTACCTGATGTTTAAGATTCTGCAAATCCATGGCCCCAGGATATCAGGTGCTTTGTAATACGTATGATAGGTCAGCCAGAAGTTTGGTGGATTCATCTTTAATGATATCAAGATCTTGATAAAATCAAAAATGAACAGGGGCCATTTCCAGGGTGTATAATATAGCCACCGGGCCCTTAACCGGCTTTGCACGTTGATTTTGTGCCCTCGGTCTTCCAGAAATTTCACAATCCCTTTTGCGATGGTAAGGTCACCGGAGGGAATGGGATGATCTATCGGCTTAAAAGGGGCATAAAAGGCGATTTTCATTTTAGATGCCATGCGATGTGATTACTCCGGGATCTATACGGTTTATACTATATTAAAGACGAACGTCGAACATCGAACGTCCAACATCGAACGTTGAATGTGGTATACGCTTCGCTTTGTCTTATTTTTAATTTGAGTGATGAATGAAATACTTTGATAAAGCAAATCCAAAATCCAGAACTTCAATTTGGACAGATAATGGATAATCCACCCCCAAATGAGTCGATAGATGATTTTTATAATTTATCAAAGGCTATGGAGCAACTTTGATGTAACAAAAATGGGTAATACAATTAACATATTTAGGAAAAAATAGTCATTCAAAATTCTTCATCAGACATTAATATAATTTGCTGGAGCGAAGCGACGTTATTATTCGACGTTGGGCGTTCGATGTTCGACGTTCATTTTTTAATTGTCTTTAGTCACTTTTTTTTCTATTTTTTCCGGATCAATCCCCAGTGCCGGAATTTGCCGGGCATAAAACTTTGCCAGCACCGGGATCAGCTTTTTATTATTAAAATCCCTGACAATTCTTTTTCGGGCTTCCGTTGACACCCGCGATCTAAGATCTGAGTCTGTAAGCAGAGTAATCATGGCGTCAGCCAGTTTCCTGGGGTTATCCGGATCAACAGCGAGGCCTGTGACCCTGTTTTCTAGAAATTCAGGAAGCCCGGATACATGGGTGGCCACCACCGGTAGATTCATGGCCATGCTTTCGGCCATCACATTGGGAATGCCGTCACGGTCACCGTTTGCGGCAATACGGCATCCAAGTACAAACAGGTCTGCTTTTGCATAATAATCGATCACTTCTTCATGTGTCATGGCCCCTCTAAGGATGGTTACATCCTCCAGGTTCAGGCTATTGATCAGATCTACGATTTTTGAATGATCATCCCCCTCTCCAATCAGGGTATGGAAAAATTCGATGCCTTGTTTCTTCAGGCTTGAAAGGGCTCTGTAAATGGTATCCAGACCTTTTTTTTCTGTCATTCTGGCCACTGTCAGTATGTGATACGGAGGTGTCGGATCATTTTGTTTTCGGTGATTTGAAAAATAACTCAGGTTGATTCCATGGTAGACGCAGAACAATGGCGTGGCGCCCTGTCTGTTCAGAGATGACAGATATTTTTTATTGTATTGTGTACAGGTGACCGCAAATTTGGCCATATTGATTTTTTCTGTTAACTGCCGTTTGTCAGTAGTATAAATGTCTTTTGCATGGGCAAAAAAACTAAAAGGAATACCTGACAGTATGCTTGAAAACATAGCCACTGATGTGGGTGAATGGGCAAAATGAGCATGAAAATGAACAATGTCTTTTTTTGGGGGCAGCAGTTTATGCACCAGGTATCCGGCCTGAAGCAAATGCTTTAAGGTGGCGGATTTTCTGGTTCTAAGCCAGCGTGTCGCTGCTTTTTGAATAGCATGAAAGTATGTGCCGGGCTTTTTGATGGCCAGCATCAGATTATGATACACCAGTGTGGGCAGGTGAAGCATGATAGTACTGGGCAGATAATCCACCCCGGCTTTTATTTTCTTGATACTGGCATGGCAGAATGCTTCTCTGGGATGACGCATTGAAATAATGTGAATCCTGAATCCCAGGGATTCAAGGTGCAGTATTTCGTTAGAGATGAAGGTTTCCGATATTCGGGGATAGCCTTTCAGTACCATGCATAATGTCGGTGTTGTTTTTGTTTTCATTCCGGTCACTACTGAACTCAGATATCCGCTTGCAGATTTTGGCAATTCCACTCATTTCAAAATTCGACATGGCTTTATGAAAAGATTCCCTGTTATCCAGCATGTGGAGTATTCTTTCCTTTAAATTGGATTCGTTAACCTGGTTCCATTTGATATAATCCACCAGATTCTCACGGCTGAACACCTTGGCGCGGATATACTGTTCTTTTCGGGGCGACTCCCTTGGAATCACCAGGGACAGGGTATTTGAAGAAATGATTTCGCAAATAGTATTATACCCCCCCATGCAGACCACCATATCAGATGCGGCTATAAGTGTTTCCATATCGGAAAAGAACTCAAATGCATGAATTTCAAGCTGACAGGCACGTCCAAGGATAAGATCCTTGTCATCCTTTGAGAGAAATGGTCCGGTTACCAGCACGCTCTGGAACGGAGGCAATATGTTCTGGACCTTCATTTTTTCGAGCATTGTCAGATATGAATCCAGCACCAGGAATCCATCCCCGCCGCCGCCGGTGGTAACGGTCACCAGGTTCTCATTTGTCATGATATTCAGCGAAAGACGTATCTGCTCTATTTCATCATTCTTCGGCACTTTACGGGGAATATATCCTGTGAAATACAGCTTTTTATTAATGAACTCCGGAATATCATATTCAGTTACCGGGTCATATAATTCTTTTTCGCCGTACACCCAGACCTCGCTGTATAATTTTTCGATAGTAGAATAGACACCTTTTTCAATCCAGTCCTTTTTAACGGTATCGCCATCATCCATGATATCCCGAAGACCCAGAATTGTTTTGGTGGTTTTTAAATTCTCATTGATCCATTCCAGGGCAGGAACCACCTCTCTTTTCAGTCCCTGTGCCTCCTTGTCCACAATAAACAGATCCGGAAGAAATGTGGTTACG
This sequence comes from Deltaproteobacteria bacterium, assembly GCA_030593645.1. Classification (GTDB taxonomy): domain Bacteria; phylum Desulfobacterota; class Desulfobacteria; order Desulfobacterales; family JAUVGT01; genus JAUVGT01. The sequence goes on along the minus strand of JAUVGT010000102.1, from coordinate 7,956 downwards.
GTTGCCATAATAATGCTTTGACGGATCTCCATGGCCTGTCTGGGATCAATCCGGATGGTCAATGGAAAATACTCATCATTGGCCTTTTTTATCATACCCGGTATCCTGACATAATCCACATATTTTGGAAAGGTAAGACTGCCGGCAATCGGTGATCCGGTCAATATCAAAATATTGGCATCGAATTTGCGCAATCGCTCGGCAATGGCCATGGTTCTCCTGATATGTCCCAGACCATAGGTATCATGAGAATACATCAGGATGTTATATGCGGGGTCTTTTTTCATAAGCTCTTTTGAAACCACTTATAAATAGTATCAGGTCAAGGGCTTGAGTAAAAATAAATTCACATTTTGGGTACGAACCCAAAATGTTCTGTTATCCTTTTTCCACTGATTGTACTTGTATTAAAAACTGGGAAGCAAGTCAAGGAAATGACACGAAAATCTGTGAATAATAGCATGTTATTTTTACTTGTTATTTCAGTAGGTTTTCTTTAACGATCAGTTTCTTTTTAATTTCCTTTTTATAGGTATTGCATTTCATCATGCAAAAGGCGTTGGTCTTTGATTTTTTCAAGGTTTCCCTGAAATAAGAACCGCTGATAATCTCTTCCAGAAGCGTGGTCTTGAAGTTGATGTCCTTATGATATTTTTCAATGCAGGGGATAATAAAATCAAAAGATTCAAATTCTTCAGTGATGTACATGCAATGCGCCAGGCAGCATGGATGGACCGTTCCATCAGCAGCAATATATAATGATCCATTTGACAGGGGTTTGCATCTTGCAAATTCATGGTTTTGAATAGCTTTTTCCTGGTACGACTGATAAATATCGCTTTTCAATTGAACATCCAGGGTTTCAGGTTTTTGACAGGTTTCATTATACTCCCGGGAGAATATGATAAAAAACCTTGAACATCCTGCTTGTATTGCCATTTGCCGGGCTTCTTCTATCTGGTGTTCATTATGTTTAAATACAATAAACTGCCAGTGGGCCAACCCACCTGTCCGGGTAAATGCTTTCATATTCCGGATGATCCGGTTAAAATCTGTCCCTTTCCGATGGATGGCATGGGTATCCTCAAGGCCATCCACACAGAAAACCATCTCTCCGGTGGAAAACATCGTTCCCAGTGATTCCCACCAGACCTCGTCCTGTAGTGTACCGTTGGTATACCCTTTAATAATTACATCGGGATTCAAAGATCTGACATATGCAGCGATATCTACCATCTCATGATTGGATGACATATCCCCGAAATTTCCTCCAAAGGTTATCCACTCCAGACCTTTGAGTAAAGAAACCGGCAGCTTATTAAAATCTTCCAGTGTGATCAGATGCCCGCCATAGTGACGTACTTTCTTAGTCCTGCTGCAAAAGGGACAGCCGGCCCCGCATCTGGATGAAATTTCAATATTCAGTCCTATGATATCTTTTAATTTTAACATTTATATCCTTATCGCTATCTGCAGGGATATTCCTATAAATTAAATGATTCCATATTATTGGGCAGGTTTGGAACCTGCCCCTACGGTTATATGAACATAATCATTGCAGGAGTAATCTGTGGTTGCTCTTCTCATCACGAATTAACATGGGTACCCACAACAAGGGGCACCCCTACAAAACATAAACACGATTGCGATACCGATTCCGACCCCGAATCCCGATTTTATAATTCGGTAAAGCGAAGCGACTCCTCAACTTTAGACACTTTAGTGCACTTTAGCTTAGACACTTGCCTTTTTACTCTACTTTAATAACAACCAGTGTCAAGTCATCTTCTATTTCGTGGCCGTTCATAAAGGTTTCAAGTGTTTTGAACAGGATATCTACCATCTCCCTTGCATTGAGATGATGGTGCCGTCGAATCGAATCATACATATTCTGTCTGCCGAACATCTCTCCCCCGGTATTCCGGGCTTCAAAGATACCGTCCGAAGATACCAGGATGATCTGCCCCGTTTTCAGGTGCTGTATTTCATTTTCCTCATATTTCCATTCTTCATTAAGCCCAAGGGCAATCCCTCTGCCTTTTAATTCGGTGAATTTATCTGCGGCAGGATCATATAAAAGTGCCGGATCATGTCCTGCCCTTACCCACTTTATACGTCTTCCCGAGGAAAAAACCGCCATGTAGAAAAGAGTTATAAAACTGCCGGTATCGGAAATATCTCGTGAAATCAGTTGGTTCACATCTGAAATAATGTCGGACAGACTCCCGCTCATTACTGATCGTTGACGTATAAAAGCTCTGGCCGTGGTCATCAGCAATGCCGATGCAATACCGTGCCCTGAAACATCCCCCAGGGCGATGCCCACCTGACCGTTTTCCTTTTGCAGGGGAACCAGAAAATCAAAATAATCTCCTCCGGTCTCATCACAGTAGATACTTTGTCCATAAATATCAAATCCTTCTACATCCGGGGCTTTACCCGGCAAAAGATTCTGCTGAACCTCCTTGGCAAGGTTTAGCGATTGCCTCATTTTTTCCCGATCCGCCAGTCCTGCGCTCATTTCATTGATCACATCCCCGGCATATCCGATCTCATCATTGGACACCACCTGTACCCGGTCATCAAAAATCCCGGCACGGATTTTTTTCAACACCCGGATCATATCTTCAATGGGTAATGAAATATTCCGGCTGACTGCCTTATTCAGTATACTTGTGGATATAAAAAAATAGAGACTCAGCGCCAGAAGAAATTTCATAATACCGTAGCCATAATCTTTGGCTGATATACCGGTCGCCTCTACCTCAATCTGGAGCGTAATCAAGGTAACAAATAAAATAACCAGAGGAACCGCATTTCCAAAACGGCTTAAAATCCGGATCCTTTTATTGATGGAAATCCGCGCCACATTTTTTTCTTCCGCCAGCCGCCCATTTGGAAAAAAGAGGGGAATCAGGTGTTTGCGTGAAAATGTTTCCATCCGTTGATAGGCAATCATGGAAACCACCAATCCGATCATACTGGCCCTCACAAATACTATTCCTGAGGTTCTTAGTGGGATTTGATGGGTTATAAACGCGCCCAAAAAAATAATGAGCGGTATAATAATCCATAACCCCACACTGACAGGGATAAACAGAAAAGGCAGGTTGATCAAACGACGTTTTGCTCTGATATAAAGTGACATTGGAGCGGTGATATCCCTGCGGGCCAGTCTGAGAAAATCCCGGAGGGGCTTAAGTAACAGGTGCAAGGCAAATATCAGGACCACATAAGAAGAACTGAAAATGAACACTACCCTGGGAAGGACATGCTCTCTCAATCCCTGTGATACGGTGCCCGGGGTTCCGATTAAATGTTTCACCTCGTTCTGAAAAATAGAAAACGGGGTAACCACATTCAACATAAAAACCACCAGTATTCCAATGGTAGTCGATATGAACGCCACAAGGTAAAAAAAACCTAAAGAAGCGTTTTGAGCGTCTTCGCTGCTGATAATGTGCCGATTGTGATTGTCAGCCTTTTCTTGCGATTCCATATTATTTTTCCGGTAAAAAAAACTAAAAGTGACTAAAGTGAGCTAAAGTGCACTAAAGTGCCTAAAGTTCAGGAGTCGCTTTCAGCTCCAACTATATTTAAAAAGATTGAATACACTAATTATGGATACTATTTTTTTATGCTTTAATTATACTTTTTCTGTAAATTTTTACCGATAGAAGAGAAAATTGCTAACAACTCACTGCATTCGTCATATTCCTGTTTTATTTTTTCCATGGACAACCAGCCGGCATCCATGATTATATCCAGCCAGTATTGAGTTTCACTCGTTTCACTTTCACATATCCTTACTTTATTTCTAAAATCTGCTCTACTTCTAGATCTATTGGCCTCTCTATAATTAGCACCAATGGATGTTCCAGATTTTGTAATTTGGTTTCGAACGACTTGCGATTCTAATGTATTCGATAAATTTGAGGACAATTTTATAATTTTAACAACGAAATTTCTTGTTCGTTTTTCAAGCTCCTTAGAAAATGCCTTATTATCCATCTCCTCTGCATCAATCCTTTCAAGTCATTTTAGATAATTAAAATCCGGTAGAATTCAATAATTTTAGGCACTTTAGTGCATTTTAGTCACTTTAGTCACTTTATTTTTTAAACTCTCTTCACAACCACCAGCGTAATATCATCTTCAGGGACTCTGGTTTTTGAAAACGCTTCCACACTTTCGAGAATATTGTTTACAATCTCCCTGGCGTTTTTATGTGCATTTTGCCGTATTATATCCCGGATACGATTTTTCCCGAACATTTCCCCGTTCTGATTGATGGCTTCCCATAAACCGTCTGTTCCCAAAAGAATGATCTGATCTTTCTCAAATCCATGTTTGATGTTTTCGTGGAATTTATACGCGCTGTTTATTCCCAGGGCCACTCCCTTCCCCTTGAGTTCCTCAAAGGTCTCTGACAACGGATCAAAAAGAATGGCTGCGTCATGACCGGCACGCACCCATTCCAGAGAATTTTTCCCAAATTCAATGGACAGGAAAAAAAGGGTCATAAAACGGCCGGAGTCTTCCACATCTCTTGTGAACTGGTAATTAACATCATTGATCAGAGTGGAAACATTACCCTCAAGCGCAGCCCTCTGACGGATAAAGGCCCGTGTAGATGCCATAAGAATGGCTGAAGAAATTCCATGATCGGCTACATCCCCGACCACAATCCCTATCTTTTGACTTTGCGCGTCGACCGGATAAATATAGTCATAATAATCACCCCCGGTTTCATCACTGTAGATAATGTGCCCCGCGATATCGAGACCGTCAATTTCAGGCGCATTCCTCGGTAGTAAATCCTGCTGCACTTCCCTGGCCAGCGCCAGGGATTGTTTGATATGGTACCGGTCCCTGAGTCCTTCTGTCATTCTATTGAAATTGTTCCCCAGTATGCCAAGTTCATTATTGTCACTGACATTAACGCTGGCGCTCAAATCTCCTTTTTCAACCCGTTCCATGGCGTTTTTCATCTCCGTGACCGGGCTGACGATGATCCTGGCCAGAAGGTGAGAAAGAATAAATGCCAGGGAAAGATCCACAATCAGTGCAAACGTAATGACGACACTGAGGCTTGAAAGTACCTGGGCCGGCTCTGCCACCAGCATCATTTTTGCTTTGGAATAAGACACGATGGCTACATCTGTAATGGGAATAAACGAGGCAAATACAAATGTAATCATGATTCGAAACCGTAAATTCAGACGGAATACACCTTTGATCTTTACCAGTCCACCCTCCGGGAAAAAATGGTGCAGATATTTGCGGCAATAGTTCTCCATGAGAAAAAAGATCGTGGCGCTGGTCACGATGCCGCCGAAAAAAATGCCGATAAAAAGTCTGAATGCAAATTCAGTACTCAACTCTGATATACCATGATATAGCAGGTAGTGTGTGGGGAAAATAAACGCCGCCAGGGTCCAGGCAAGCATGGTTGTTGCTGAATTTACAAACGGTAAATTTAAAACTTTCTTCTGAGTCCGATTTTGAAGATCCGGTTCCGGCTTCTGCCGTGCAACTTTCAACCGGATATATTCCGCAATATCCTGAAACCACCGCTTGTCAATAAATCTCACAATCAGCACCAGCAGTACAAATATGATGATGAATACAGCAAGATCTTTTGAAAAATTGACCTTGATTTCGGAGACCCTGTCAACATATCTAAAATAAAACATTGTGAAACTTGCGCCGACAAAATTGGCGAAGATCTGAACAACATCGGACCCATGAGTAAAATATTTTTTTATCTGGACCCAGGTGGGATCAATTTTATTTTCTTGAGTGCTCATGACATTAATATCAGCAGTATCAGGCAATTAAAAGGTTTCGGCTGGATTAGATGTGGCTTCAGTACCTCTCATCGAACTCAATATCGTTAAAAAAAGGACGGATCTTACCCATCTTTAAAGGATGACCGCCCTTAATCCGAATTAAGGTATTGAAACCATTTATAGAATAATATTACGAAAGTGATTTTAGTGCTGTCTGGCGATCCGAAACTATGGGAAGAAATGTATCAAACCCGGCAATTTCAAACACCTCTTTGATATAATCCACCATGTTGCACATCATGATCTTGCCATCAGTGTGTTTAAGTTTTTTATAGGCTTTGTTTAACACCCTCAACCCGGCACTGGAAATATACTCCAGGGATTGAAAGTCGATAATAAAATTGTTGGATCCATTTTCCATGGCCAGAAAAATTTTTTCATCAAATTCCGGAGATGTCCTGGAATCCAGACGTCCGCTCAGCTCAAAAATATGGATATTCCCATCCTTGTTTTCACTAATTTCCATGGTTCCTCCCGCAGGAAAATAATTTTTTTAATAATCCTGGTTTTTTAATTCTCTTTTTAAAAGTGACTCGGTTTTTATTATTCTGCCGTTCATAGCAAAATTCTGCTGTCAGTCTTTTGCAAAAATGAATACCCAGGCCGCCTTCGGCACGCTCCGATAGTGGGGTCGACAAATCATGCGGAGTGAATTCAAGGGGATTAAAAGGAATGCCATCATCCTCCAATTCAACCACAATATGATTATTTTCAATACGGATATTAACGCAGATATCATGTTCCTTTTGATCTTCAAACGCATAAGAAACAATATTGGTGAACAATTCATCCACCGCCAGATTGATTTGAAACAATTCCCTTCTGGTCATGCAGCAATCTTTGAGCTTTGTTTCAATCCCGGACCAGATGCATTTCACTTCATCCAGATTATTTTTTAATGTTAATTTCAGTGGATCGTTTTCGGCTGGCATTATATCACACTAACACCCAGATGCTTGTAACATTTCTGGCAATCTTTTATATTATGACTTAAAAAATGTTTTTCCCAGGCATGAATGGATTCAAGATTCCCCTGTATGGCCGGAAGAGTCAATTCCGGAAACTGCTCCAGAATCCGTTTAAACTTCTCCCGCTTAAGCACAAGGCAGATCATGGGAACCATCGCCTTTAAAGAAAAAATCCGTCTGTTTTTTCCTAAAATAGCGATACCGCCCAGAAAGCGATTTTTACCGAATTCCCGGATCATGATTTCCTGTTCTTCCTGCTGATAGATTAAAGCGGCATTCCCCTCAAGAATATAAAACGCCCGCCCGTCGTCATCACCCTGCTGAAACAGGTAATCGCCCGGCTTATATGAATTCCGAGCGCACAGGTACGCAAATAATTTTAACTTCTCCATGGGGAGTTTTGAAAAAAAAGGAATCTCACGTAACGCGCTCAGATTTTCCTGGAACTCACTGGATGTATCCATTAAGCTATCCTTGCCCGAATTTAAGTCCATACAATATTCCTTTTTTGTTGATGAGTTCATCATAGGACCCGATTTCCACGATTTCACCCGCCTTCAATACCGCAACATAATCATAATTTTTAATAATGTCCAGCCGGTGTACCACTGCGATGACCGTGCTTTTTCCTTTCCAGGAGGTTTCCAGAAGATTCTGGATACGGGTCTGGGATTTATTATCCAAAGCCGAGGTGGCTTCATCCAGAATCAATATTTTGGGTTTCTTTAATAGTACCCTTGCAATAGCCAGTTTTTGTTTCTGACCGCCTGAAAGATTGTCGCCTTTATCCCCAACCTCAAACTGGGAACCGATTTCAAGAATTTTTTCCAGAAGATCCTCTTCCACCAACAGCCTGACAATACTTTGATTGATTCTCTCCTGGTCTTTTTGCTGATTGGTTTTAGACCTGCCGAAAAAAATATTATTCAATATGGTCTGAGAAAAAATATACCCGGAAATATCATAGAATGAAAATGCATCCGGATCGTCTTTTAATATCCATTTTTTGAATAAGGCTCTTCCTTCTAAAATTAAATCTTCAAGCAGTCGAGGAAATCCCACGATTTTATGTCTGCCCGGAATAAAACCCAATGCCGGCTCCAGAAGCATCCGGCGGTCCTCCGGGGTCAAGTCAT
>JAUVGT010000430.1 GCA_030593645.1 Deltaproteobacteria bacterium | reverse complement strand
CGGCCAAAAAGGTATCACCCGGCGGTGTTTACAAATTTGGAATCGGGCGCAAGCTTACGAACGGTCTGACTTAAAAAATATATCGACTAATAAACTGGTTCAGGAAGTTATCCGTAAAAATATTGAGTTTGCCGAAGTTGGATTCCCGCTTCTCCTTCAAACTATTGTATACGGCATAATGGGGATGGAGATCATCCAAAAACTGATTAAAAAGTGGGATGATATTCCTTTCTCAACTCTCCTTTCCGGAATACCGGGTAATAAAACAACAGAAGGCGCGCTGGTAATGTATCGACTGTCAATCATGTCATCATCTTTCAAACAAAAATTCCTGGAAACCCCTGTGGATGAAATTTCCTCTTTGCTGAAGTCCAGTAATGAAGGACGCGAATTCGAAAAAAAACTGAATGCATTTTTAGATGGCTATGGCCATCGCGGACCCAAGGAGTTTGATATTGGTCAGCCCCGCTGGAGCGATGATCCCCGGTTTATATTCCAGATGATGAAAAATTATCTCCAACTGGATAAAGAAGATTCAACACCGCTGCAGCATTTTGAAAACATGAAAAAGGAAAGAGAGAAACTAACGACTCTGATCCGGAAAAGACTTTCTAAATCATTGTTATCCCGTCTTTTTCCTATAAAAAAATGGCTGCTCACATTTGCCTTAAAAAAAGCCCATTTTTACGTCCCCCAGCGTGAGAATAATAAATTCTACAGCCTGAAAATGTTTTCAGCAACCCGGAGAGTCTTTTTGGAATTGGGAAAGAGACTGCGTGAGAAAGGATGCCTGATTAAAAAAGAAGACATTTTTTTTCTAACCATTCCCGAACTCGAACGATTCTCGCAAAATTTAGAAGCTCAAAAACAAACAATCAAAGAGATTGTGAAAAAAAGAAATCTTGAATGGAACAAATTTATGAAAATCGAACCGCCCTTTATCATCCGAAGTGATGGTAAATCAGTCGACTACCATACAAATCAACATCAGGAAGAGGGTTCATCTCTTCAGGGTGCGGCCGCTTCTGCAGGCAGAATCAAAGGAAAGGCAAGAATCATCATGGACCCGGCGCAGGGGTGTGATTTTAACAAAGGAGAAATTCTTGTGGCACCCTTTACGGATCCCGGCTGGACCCCTCTTTTTTTAACCGCCAAAGCCCTGGTCATGGAGAGCGGCGGTGTTTTCTCCCATGGAGCAGTGGTGGCCCGTGAATATGGCATCCCGGCTGTAGTCGGCGTCACTGGTGCGACAAAGGCCATTAAAACCGGGGATGAAATTATTGTGGATGGTAATGAAGGGAAGGTAATACTTGAGATTGATTAGTAACTGTTTTAATAATGTATTATTCACTTGGGACCTATCCTTTGAAGTGAAGATAAAAAAGAACCATAGACCCTTGCTTCAGCCATAAGGAATTTGAAATGGAATTAAATAAAAGAATAGAGAAGCTCCAGCAAAATCTGAAACAAAACGAAATCGACTGCGCCCTCCTTATATACTCCAGGGATATTTTTTACTATACCGGAACTGCCCGGCCATCATTTCTCGCGGTTACCCCGGATGACTATTTCCTGTATGTCAGAAGCGGCATAGAGTTTGTGTTGGATGAAATTTTTATTGATCCCGACCGGATAAAAGCAGAAAGAAGTGTTGAGACTATTTATAAAGAATTCTTTTCTAAAATCGACTGCGGTACTGTGGGTGCACAGCTTGATATTATGCCCGCAAAACAGCTTTTTGCCTTACAAAAAATATTTCCAAACAGCACATTCGCTAATGTCTCTGATATTATACTGGAACAGCGAAAAACAAAAGACGATCTTGAAATCGACAATCTAAAAAAAGCCTGTAAAGCAGTTGACGCCGGCCACCGGGCCGGCCTCGATAAAATAAAAATAAACGTCACAGAACTGGAGCTTTCTGCGGCGTTTGAAAACGGGATCAGGCTGGCCGGACATGAGGGTGCCTTCTTTTTCAGACATCCCGATTTTTTTATGAGCCAGGGACCGATTTCCTCAGGGTCCAATCTTTTCCGTTTCAGCGGCGTGGTATATTCCGTAACCGGAGTCGGACTGAGCGCCTCGGTCCCCGCGGGTCCCTCCAGAAGGAAGATCCAGGCAGGTGATCCCATCGTTATTGACATTCCTGCCATGATTAACGGTTATCATGCCGATCAAACCCGGTCATATATCCTAGGGCAAGCGTCAAGTGAAATTAAAGATCTGTTTTCTAATCTCAAAGAAATTGCCGACCATCTCATTAAATGCATCAAACCCGGGTTAACTGGTAAAGAAATATATGAGATGGCCTCTGCAAAATCTGAACAACTGAATGTCTCTGACAATTTCTTAAGTTTTGGGCAAGGGAAAAAAAGCGTTCTTGTGGGACACGGTGTGGGTCTTGAGGTCAATGAACCGCCTTTGCTTTCCTCCTATGAAAAATCTAAAATTCATGAAGGTTATGTCATGGCGATTGAAATGCATATATTAAAGGAAAAAGTCGGTGTGTTAAAGCTGGAAGATATGATACGTGTTGGAAAAGATAAAAATGAGATATTGAATATTACACCGAGAAAATTGTTTGAAGTATAGATTCAATAGGGTAAGGCACAGAGACCTGCTCCTACAACCTATTTATTTTCATTTCGCTATTTCATTTTTCGTGCTTTCGTGATCATCTTTTGTTTTTATTTTTTATCGAAGGGCCTAAATCTACTTGTTGGGTTCTGTGCCCTCTGCTTGCCCGGTTAAATCTTCATTTTTATTTAACCGGGGTGAGAGACGGGTCTGTTTTTCCCCTGACAAAAAACAACCGGATGATCAGTCGCACAAAGAAATACAATCCATAATACACAATCGTGACCAATATCCACAACATGAAATATAATGGATGCGGAGCATAATATTTCAGCCATTTTTTCGCGGTCTTCTGTGATTCAATTATCGCGTTATTAAACGGTTTTTCAATGATTTGATTATTTTCAAAATCGATATAGAAATTTTCAGACGGCCGATGCTTCTGATAAACAGCAATCTCTATTTCCGGGTCCTGATCGGCCTGCATGGCTCCAATAAACCCGCCGCCTCCCATATCCCAATCAATGAATATTGTTTTTTTATATTTTACGATTTTACGATCAAGCACCTGAATGATGTACTCCTTCATTTCACCATCTTTTAATTTGATGACTTCCGCTTTTAGTACAATGCTGTTTGATTGCCAGGTTAATCCATCGGCATCCTTGATTTTACGATCCACAATCATCTGACCGGCTTTAAAATATAGAATGATCAGTACCCAAAGCAGAACCGGTATAAGTAAAATGATTTTGTTAATATGTTTTTTCATGGTATCTCCCGCGTCGTCTATTGGACGAGGCTTAAAACACAAAAGGCGGCTACAGTCGGCCGCCCCTATACCTGATAAAATGTTTTGAAACCACCTGTTTTACATTTGTAATTCCTAATACGTTTTTGATTGTATTCTTAACACGATTGATCCAAACTATTGCTTGATGATCTCGTAAAAAGTCCGAATTAGACGGTTTCGTAAAGAGTTCAAATTCAAGGCGTGCAATTTTTGTAATGATGAAGCGTACTTATCGTACGTTGAATCATTGCAAAATGCAGCACAACGCAGAAGTTGGACTTTT
>JAUVGT010000099.1 GCA_030593645.1 Deltaproteobacteria bacterium | reverse complement strand
GATATAAATTCGGTTTAATGCGGGATACGTATATCGATCAGAGACTCGATCCTATCCGCGCCACCCACGCGGCAACCGCATACCTTAAAGAGCTTCATCAAATTTTCGGCGACTGGACAACAGCTCTTGCATCCTACAATTGCGGTGAAGGAAGAGTCTTACGTGTGATTCGAGGACAAAATATTAATTATCTTGATAATTTTTGGGACCTCTATGAAAAGCTTCCCAATGAAACAGCAAGATATGTCCCCAAGTTTCTTGCGACCCTTCATATCATCAATAATCTTGAAAAGTATGGATTTGATCCCTTATTGGTTGACTCTTCAATTGAATTTGAAACCCTGGAAGTCTCAAGACAGGTTCATTTGAAGCACATTGCGGAAAAAATCGGAACCAGCGAAGAATCTCTGGCAGAACTGAATCCTGAGCTTCGTTATAGAATACTGCCGCCCAAAAAATACAAGCTTAAAATTCCAACCGGCAGCAATACAACCTTTATCGCAAAACTTGAAGAGATGCCGATCACATCCATTCCGCAAAGAAAATTTATTTACCATCGCGTACGTCCCGGCGAAACTCTTTCCACTATTGCCAGAAAATACCGTACCCGGGTTCGCAGCATCATGCGGATAAACCGACTCAGACGGTCCAATTATATATATGCCGGACAGCGTCTGAAAATCCCACGAAAAGGCTATACAGTAGCTGTAAAATACCCCAAAAAAAGAAAAAGCGTTGATTACAGAAAGAAAACATCTCACAGGGTAAAAAGGGGTGATTCAATGTGGAATATTGCCAAGCGATATGGAACAACAACACAGAAAATTATGGAATTAAACCGCCTCTCGTCATCAGGATTATACATCGGCCAGGTTCTAAAATTACAGGAACAGCCGGACACCCTTCCGTCAGTCGAGGGAAGGAAACCATACAGGGTTAAATCCGGTGACACACCATTTACGATTGCCAGACAGCACAACATGTCTCTGGGCGATTTTCTGCGCATCAACCAGCTTACCGCCCGAAGTAAAATATATCCGGGTCAATTACTTTATGTTAATTGAGGTATTCATCTGAAACATCACAGACACCAGTAGATCATTTTTTCTTTTTCCGAAGGTCCGGGATCAAATCCGTTTTTGACATCTATGATAACCGGTATTCCACCGGTACATACTCCGGCAATATCTGATAGGCCCATTTTTTTATATTTTTCGTGCGTAACAGCGATAATGACACCATCTGAACCGATAAGCTTATCCATTTCCACCAACTCAATCCCGTAATATTCCAATGCTTCCCCGGGATCTGCCAGTGGATCGTTTACAGCAACCTTTATTCCATAGTCCTCAAGTTCTTTTATAATTCCAACAACCTTTGTATTTCTGAGATCCGGAACATCCTCTTTAAAAGTAATCCCAAGAACAGCGATCTTCGCGTCACGGACCTGTTTCCCGGCATTGATCAGTATTTTTACGGTTTTTTCCGCGATATATTTGCTCATATTATCATTAATCCTGCGGCCGGCGAGAATCATTTCAGGATGATATCCCAGAGACTCCGCTTTGAAAGTCAGGTAATAAGGATCAACCCCGATGCAATGTCCCCCGACAAGACCCGGTCTGAATGGTAAAAAATTCCATTTGGTCCCGGCGGCTTCAAGCACCTCCATGGTGTTGATTCCAACCCGGTCAAATATCAGTGCAAGTTCATTCATTAACGCGATATTAATATCTCTCTGTGTATTTTCAATAATTTTTGCTGCTTCAGCGACTTTGATCGAGGACACGGTATGTATCCCTGCTGTTACAATCTTTCCATAAATATTTTTCAGCAGATCCATTGTCTGTTCATCCGAACCGGAAACTATTTTTACAATTTTATCTACAGTGTGTACCTTGTCACCCGGGTTGATCCTTTCAGGAGAATACCCGACTGTAAAATGATTGTTAAAAACAAGACCCGATTCCTTTTCAAGTATCGGCACACATACCTCCTCGGTCGCACCGGGGTAAACAGTTGATTCATATACAATTAATGATCCTTCTTTCATATTTTTGCCGACAATCGCTGAAGCGTTGCGCAGCGGATACAAATTGGGGATTCGATAGGAATCGATGGGTGTCGGTACAGCCACAATCACCAATCTGCATTGTGAAAGATCACGGGGATTATCTGTAAATGATATATCAGTCCTCACAAGGTCTTCTTCAGTGACTTCAAGTGTCCTGTCGTAATTATTTTCAAGCTCCTTTAGCCTGTCTGATTTAAGATCATAACCAATCACTGCGAAATGCCCCGCAAGATGTACTGCCAGGGGAAGTCCGACATACCCAAGACCCACAACCGCAATTTTTTCTTCTTTTTGACACAAAGACTTGAAAGTAATCATTACTGATCTCCATTTGTTTTACATTCGGAATTAATCGCATTCATTTTTTTAAATCGGGATCCATACGCGTAATATATAAGAAAAAATGCTAAAATACAAGAATTTGTAAATACCCGACAGGAAGGAACTATGAAATCGATTCATTGAGCATTATCTAAAATATCTTGATATTAAATCCAACAGTTATTCTACAATCGACTAAAATGAATTGCGAGTGAAAGCACAAATAACGCCCGCTCAAGCGCCATATCAACCTTGCTATCCGAGCAACCATCTAATTAAGGGTGGAATTGTAAAATATTTAAAAATGAATAATAATATGGAAAAACGCGTATTTTTGCTTTGTTCTTTTGATGAAATATTCCGGTTATGGGATGGGATTTAACATGATCTAAAGTGTACCGATAATAATAACGTTGGATCATATGGGATCTTCCTGAAGTGTATTTTTTTCTATTATTAAATATCACTTGCCTTCAATATTCTATTATTCAGTACCCCCAAAAAACACGGTCTGTAATGGTAAAAAAACGTGCTAATTGCCGAATAAATTAGCAATTAGCACGATGATTACAAGCTTACCAATAAACACAATCTTCAAGCGTCAGATTTGATGGTAAATGGTTTTAGTATCTTCTCAATTCTTTCAGTTTTTCTATATCTTTGCTTAAAAATTCAAATTCTTCTACGACAACATATTTTTCGGTTGCCTTCACAATAGCGATAGCTATTTCAGTAAACATTTTATCCCATTTTTGGGCTATACCCACAAGTTCTTCCGGAACATAAGCCCCATTATCCATCCTGGCACTGGCATATAATTGATGTTTATAATGAACTTTCGAATTTTGCCCTCTAATTGGAAGTGATTTTATCCAGATTATTTCACCGGAAAGAGGTTCAAGCATTATTATTTGTACTTTTGCTTTTATTGCAATCCGGCCATCGACTACTAGCGGGACCTCGTTTTTCCCTTTTACAGTTTTTTGAGACTTTTCTTCTATCTTTATAGTAATTGAAGGATAAAATAGGGCGCTGGTATTCCTTTTTTGGGTAAAGGTCATAGTCCCGTGGCTTTCAAAAATATCTGTAACCGTAATCCCCTTGGAAACCATAATTTTGTTGGTTTCATCTCTTAGATAACATTTTATGTCTTTTGCGTTTTTCTCTATACGATCAATCAGGCCGGAATCCGATACTTCAGACAACTCGGTTTTAATCAATACATAAGGTTCTGCAAGTGCAAATGACAAGGAAGACATTTCCTCCGCGACAGGATAATTTTTTTCTGTAGGTATTATATCATCCATTGCTACATAATTTACGACACATCCCGAAAAAATAAACCCCAACATTACTATTAAAATTAAATATTTGCATTTTCCAAACATCTTGACCTACCCCCTTATTCGTTACAAGGCTCTATCTTAATGTTCTGTTTAACAATAGTCACAGGTACTTGCTTTGTACAGCCTGAAGAAACCGTTAACATGAATATGACTCCAATCAATAAAATTAACAAAACAACTTGCTTTCTCATTTCTTCCTCCATTTGTTATTAGTATTTACCTAAAATAAAATTATACCCCGAAAGACTACGTTTTGTATCCTGGTGATAACCCCATTTTTTTTCAGTCAGGTCCGCTAAATTTGTATTTACATAAGTAGACAGTTCATCAACGGTTATTGAACCATCCTTTGAGTAATCAGCCTTTCCTTTAAGAGCATCAACTACTATATAGGTGAATGCACCATGGTTTTTATATCCTTCATAGGCAACCTGTTCTTTTGTGCTGGCCATAAGTATTGCCCGCCCGAGTTTATTAACAAATTCCATTTGGGCACCTGTCACGATTTTACTTGTATCTGAAGCACTCTCAAAACCGCCGCTTTGACAGGTATCAACGAGAACAAGAGATCTCACTGCAGGTATTTTTGATAGTAAAACCCTGAATTCATCAGCACCCAGAGAATTTTCCACTATATTATCTGTATTGGCGTTATAAAGCAGAAAATAATACTGCGAGAGTTCAGCAGAGTACCAGCCATGACCGGCAATAAATAACACAAATACATCCTGAGCACCCACGTCTGTGCTTATTTGATCAAAAAACACGTTTATTTGTTCTTTTGTAACATTTTCATTATATAATTGGTGGTTTCGAACACTTTTAAAACTGCCGTATCCAAGATGATTAAATGCGGCTTGAATTGCTTTAGCATCGGCAACAGGGTATTGCAGTTTCAGACCTTTATTGGCATAATCACTGACCGCGATCGTTGCAATATGCAGTTTGCTCGATTTATAGTCTGTGCGGTTATATTCAACAGTGACTTTTTCAGGTTTAGATTTTATTCCGTAATCGTTATACGCGATTAATGTAATATCGTTTTTTCCTTCAAGCAGGGAGATTTTCTGATTGAGTTTTATACACGTTTCTTTAGGAGATTTTTCTTTAACGGCGAT
The DNA here is from genome assembly GCA_030593645.1 of Deltaproteobacteria bacterium. Lineage (GTDB taxonomy): Bacteria > Desulfobacterota > Desulfobacteria > Desulfobacterales > JAUVGT01 > JAUVGT01. The sequence goes on along the minus strand of JAUVGT010000099.1, from coordinate 7,845 downwards.
ACTTCTTTTCCCGACATCCAGGTCAATTGACGCATCGCGTAAATAGAGTACCGCGGAATCGACACCCCCGCCGCAATCACAAATCGTCATCAGAAGATCTATATCACGCTCGGGACTATAACGAGGAACATTTAGAAAGGAGACGGAAGGTGTTGAAAAAATACTTTTTTTGTTATTGATTTCAATATCATACTGTCTTTGAAAACGGTTAAAGGATGTAATTTTCATTGCTAAAAGATCAGGTTTTTCATGGTAGTCTGAAGATTCCTTTGCCAGTGCAGATTTTCTGTTTTTGCTTTCTGATATCTGCATCAAATCTTTTCCTCTCTTTGAACAAGAATATATCCCTTCTTCGCACCAGATCACCCAATCGCCTGTAATGGAATAGACCATGTAAAGATAAGGTTTTATGCGTGGATTTCGGTTTTTAATTTCATTCAGATCCCATAGAATCATCAATCCATTTGAATCGCCGGAAATAAGCCACTTCCTATGATAGGCAAATGCAGTAATAGTACCGGAATGACCAATGAATGACGCAATCTTTTCAGCCTGAGTATTGTAAACCGAAAGTGTGCCATTACGCCCGCCGCTCAACCAATCCCCGGTTCTTAAAAAGCCATATACATTGTGTTTTTCACCGATAAAATGTCCCCAATCCACAGTATGCTTGACCGTTCCCAGGTGGCGGAGATCCAGCTTAGAGCGTTTATTATCATAAATCGGGAATGTCAGAGAATACTCTTTCCAGGATTGCTTAATATCTCGAAAATATAATAAATCCGCCTGTTCATCATCAAGTAACATTTTGCTTAAATCAAATACGTGCTCAAAGTCATCAGATTTTCCGGTTGAAAAAGCCACATATTTGTGATGCATACCTATTTTGGTTATCGCACGTAATCCACTATTTTTTTTTGCAATGGTTGCAGGGCAGTCAAATAAAATGAAGAAAAATACCAAACAAAAAACCCATGTAATGGGTCTTTTTGTTTGCTTTACAAAAATGCTGTTCTTATAGTTATATGAATCTTTCATCTATTTTCAAATGAATACTCTCCGCTTCATAAATTCTGAATATAAATAGATATTATGAAACTGCGTAGAAATATCCCTTCAAAATTTCCTTTCTACAAAAAAGATTGTTGGCCGATATAATTTTGGTATAGCACCTTCTATCTAAAGAACAAATTTTTGTCAATATCTAATCTATTATCATCATAGGGCAATCGCATGTCTTTTCATGAGTTAAGGATTTTGAGCAAATAACTATTCTCCCAGGCAGCTTTGAGTCTTTTGGTTTTGATGCTGCCTTTGGATGATTTTTCCTGTTTAATCAGGTTTAAAGCGATATGCCGCAAGGTCGCCATGTTTGCCGGGGCATGATCTTTTCGTACACGGCAACGGTCTTCATCAAATGAAACATCAAGAACCCAGTGAAGACTGTTTTCAATATGTCAATGACCTCATATGGCACGAGCGATTTTTTTGGCGTCTTTTTTGATGGTCTCGTAAAAAGTTGAAATTAGACGGTTTCGTAAAGAGTTCATATTCAAGGCGTGCAAATTTCGTAATCATGAAGCGTACTTATCGTACGTTGAATGATTGCGAAATGCAGCACAACGCAGAAGTTGGACTTTTTACGAAACCGTCTTTTTTAATACTGGAAATATAGTATGAGGTTTCGTCACTTATCTTATCATCAATGTGGCGTTGACGCTGGACCATTGTAATTGTTTTAAGCCCGGACCATTGTTCTTTGCCCTGAAGCCAATCGATATCGTCGGTTGTCGAGTACCGGCGGATTTCAATACGGCCGTGATCACCATCGGTTGATTCAAAAAGATCAAATTCAGGACAGGGGTTGGCATTGTCTTGAAAGAACATTTTAATCTGATCGTGAAGCAGGCTGTGGTTACCTTTCAAAGAAAAAACATAATCGGCTTGTTTATCGATAATTTGTTTAGCAATGGATTTTTGACAACCCATGGCATCAATTGAAACAATGGCGTCTTGAAGTTTAAGTTGTTTGATCAGTTCGGGAATGGCGGTTATTTCGTTTGATTTTTCATCAGTTTTTACCTGCCCAAGAACAATGCCGTTTTCCACGGCCCAGGCGATTACTATGTGGATGGCACTTTTGCCTGAAGCTTTGTCATGAGATGCTCTCAGGGTTTTACCGTCAATGGCAACATGTTTTTTGTGAATAAGTGTCTGTATTGACAACCACCAGCAGGTGAACGCATCACTGAACTGTTTTGGATCAAGCAGAGAAAACACTCTGCCGAAAGTGTCGTGGGAGGGAATCGCACCGGGCAGTTGCAGGAATTGTTTTAGCCAGTCGTATTTTGATTTGCCGTACTGTTCGACATCGACCCAGTTTTCAGCACCGCAAATAAGGGCGCAGATGGCGATGGTGATAATATCTATCAGGTTGTGCCGAATGTTGTATTTTCTGGGATCATCGATACTGGTAAAGTGGCTGATGATGGTGAAATCGTCACAGGACATGTTTAACCTCCTTAAATTGTTAATAATATAAGGGGTTAACACAAAAAGGATGAAAAGTCTAGATATTTTTTATATATTCAGCATGTTAGCGATTATTGCTTTTTCAATTGTAATATCAATCAGTTATGTAGTCTAAAAACAATGACAAGCGCTGATCTGTCAGCATATTTTTGTTCTGCAGAAGATATGCGATTGCCCTAACCCATACAATATGGTACTGGCAATGCCATACTTTATGTGATAACTTTCTAAATCGGCTCATATGTTTTTCCTTTGTTGTAGTTGTGGGGACAACTCAACATTGGATTAACATATGGCCACTTAAAAGGCATAGCCAATTATCTCTGACCATACCCGGAGGGTATGGTTTTCAACATTAGAATAAATTTTCCTACAGACTCAACAGCTGTCTTTTTTCATTTTCAGTCAGGTAGCGCCAGTTTCCTTTTGCCAGTTTGCCCAGTTTAACATTGGAAATCCTGATCCGCATCAGCTTTATGACCTGATTCCTTGTTTTACCCACCATACGTCTGATTTGCCGGTTTCTTCCCTCTTTTAGAATAATGGTAAAGCATTTTGAAGAAACTCTCTTAATTTTCGATGGTCGAGTCCTTTTACCTTTTATTACAATGCCGTTTTCCATCCGTCTGAGATCGCTGTGCGTGACAGGCCTTTCAGTTGTCACCTCATATTCCTTTTCATGATCAAAGGAAGGGTGTGATAATTGATGATGGAGTCTCCCGTCATTTGTTAAAATTAAAAGCCCGGTTGAATCTTTATCAAGCCGTCCCACAGGATATAAACGCTGATCCAGCTCAATTAAATCGAGTACGATTTTTTCACCTGGATGACTGCAGCTTGTTACATATCCCTGCGGTTTGTTTAAGACAATATAGACCGGTTTCCGGTCTGTTTTGACCCGTACTCCCTGGATCACCACCATATCGTTTTCCGGATCGACTTTTGTTCCGAGCGTGGTCACTGTCTTATTATTTACTTTTACCAGTCCGCTTGTAATATACTCCTCCCCTTTTCTTCTGGAGCAAAACCCGGCGGTTGAAAGAAATTTTTGCAGTCGCATTAAAGTCATAATTGAGATGCTCTATGTATCCAGTATTCCCCTGATTTTATGAGATAACTGTCTCATATCGTAAGGTTTTTGAATAAACCCGTTGCAGCCCCGTTCTATGATGTCGGCGGCCTGGCTGTTTATACTGTACCCGCTTGACAGAAGAACCTTAATTTCAGGATTCATTTTTTTTAGTCTGTCATATACTTCACCGCCGTTCATAGTCGGCATGATCAAATCGAGTATCACAAGGCCAATTTCACCCTTCTTTTTCTCATAAATGTTAAGGGCTTCCTGACCATTTGGAGCCAGCAGTACTTGATAGCCCATGTTTTTCATAATCTCTCCACAGCCATTTAATACGACTTCTTCATCATCCACCAATAGAATCGTTTCTGTACCTTTTAATATCTGTTCCGCGATTTCCATATCAACAGAAACTAATTTCTTATCGGAAGCGGGAATATAGATATTGAACGTCGTTCCATAATATTTTTCACTGTAACAATTGATTATACCTTTATGGTTTTTAATAATACCATATGCGGATGCAAGGCCCAGGCCCGTACCGGCACCCACATCACGTGTTGTAAAAAACGGTTCGAATATTCGCTGCCTGACCTGTTCATCCATACCGATTCCGTTATCGGTTACAGAAATTTTAGCATATTTTCCCGGTGTTATATGGTCCATTGAAGTTTGACTGTAACTTTCATCAATCGTAACATTTTCCGTCGCAATATAGAGATCACCCCCTCCCGGCATGGCCTGCCAGGCATTGACGTAAAGGTTCAGCAGTACCTGTTCAATCTGCCCCACATCCACTTCCACCATCAACAGGTCTTTTAAATATTTTCTATGGATGGTTATTTCCTTTCGGGTGCGGCCGAAAATAATCGACGTTCTGTTGGCCACTTCATTCAGATCCGCCGGTTTAACCACATACTTTCCCCTCCGGGCAAAACCGAGAAGCTGTTTTGTCAGAAGGGCGCCGCTCTTGATACACCGTTCAATAAGTTTTACATTTTCATAATGCGGGTCACCCTCATTTATATCCAGCAGCATAACAGAAGCGCTGCCCTGGATTCCCATAAGTAAATTGTTAAAGTCATGGGCTATACCACCGGCCAGGGTTCCGATGGACTCCAGCCGCTGTGCCTGGTGAACCTGCGCTTCAAGTCTTTTCTGGTTGCTGATATCCTTCAGAAAATTCAAAGCCGCGGGTTTTCCTTCCCATGTAATTATTACTACGTTCAGCTCAAACCAGATTTCAATACCATCGTCGTTGATAATACTGAATGAATATGTATTTGAATGGGTATTATCTCTTAATCTGCTCTTATACCATTCAATGAATTTTTCACGCTGTTTTGGATGGATATAATTATTGATAAAATCAAACCCTTTATCGAATTTCGCCTTCAGGGTTTTGGTTAATTCTTTAGTGATTGAATTCGAATACTTTATCATGTCATTCTGCATGATAAAAATTGCATCTCCGGCATTTTCAACAAGCAGACGATATTTTTCCTCGGATTCAAGAAGGGCTTCCTTGTATTTTTTTTCCTCTGTAATATCGCGCAGGTGTTCAATTATCTTTACAACATCCCCTTTGTCATTTACAATCGGATATGCCCTGGCATCGAACCAGACATCCAGGGATTCCTCGTATTTTTCCATGCGGAATGGTTTTCCGGTTTCCAAAACTCTGGAAGTTGGACAGTATTCACAGGTTGAATCATTGCCAAATAAACTATAACATTTTTTCCCTTCAACCTCCTTATGCGATTTATTAAAAAAATTGTACCCCGCACTGTTGTACCTGATCATATTCTGATTAACATCCTGAACACCGAGAATATCCGGCAGGGTATTAAAAATGGTTTCCAGCAATATTGAAGTTTCCTTTAACTCAACTTGTGTTGATTTTCTGGTTTCTTCTTCGTGTTTTCGCTCTTTTATCTCCCGCTTCAGATTTTCATTGGTCTCCAGGAGTTTTACAGTCCGCTTCTTGATCAGGTCTTCGAGGTGTTCGCGGTATTTTTCGAGTTTTACTTCCGCTCTTTTCCGTTCCTCCTCAACGCCGATGGCAGAAGCGATAATGCTCATTACACGCTTGTCTACTTTATTTAATATATAATCTTTCTGAAAGACAACGCACAGGGAACCTGCTATTGTTTCAGCGAATTTAACAGCCTTTCCGACATATGAATAAGACGAAGAGGCATCATCATCCGGAATTTTTGGTCCGTACCCGGAATTTTTAATGTCGGAAACATATAGAAAACCATCACCGCCACTCTTGATCACATCGTAACTGATCTGTCCTTCCGGATGATCAAATGAGTTATAATTGTCAGGTGTATTCCATTGACCGCAGGAATAAAGAACGCCGTATTCCAGGCGATTATAAACAGCACATGTAGCCCCAAGCAATTCACCGCAAAGAGCCGTAAGCCTATTGATATTTTCCAGTGCATTGGAACCAAAGCTTAAAAAGCTCTCATTAATCCTTGACAGACGCTGTTCAACCTTCTGCCTTTCTTCAACCTCCTGTTTTACAATGGTGATATCCCTGTTGCTAACACGTTTACCAAGATATCTGTCGTCCATACCCTGTACAGATTGGCAGATATGACCAATCCATCGTACATCACCGAGCGGGGTGACGATTCGGTATTCGATTTCCTGTACTTCCCGGTCTTGAGTTTCCTGCTTAATATGTTCAACCACTCTTTCACGATCATCCGGATGAATGATTTCTACCATAAGTTCCGGATGTTTTAAAAATTCTTTTGGATGATATCCTGTAACACGTTCACAGGAAGGTGAAATATAAACAAATTTACCATCCGGACCGATCCAGTATTCCCAGTGATATGTAAAATTTGCCATGGTCCTGAATCTTTCTTCGTTGTCAAGCAGCGCTCCTTTTGCTTTTTTCAGCGTATTAATCGCGGATTGGGCATGAGAACCAAAAATAATAAAAAGACATAATACAATCACACGAACATAGACATCATAGAGATCCGGTCCGATCAGTTCAGCCAATATATTATATTTATTTGAAAAGAATATATTCAGAATTGAATCGAGTACCCAGTAGATTGTCGCGATGAGTATCGCCGCCAGCATCATTGAATCACTGATTTTCTTCTGTTCCTTAAGAAAATTATCCATCGCCATAAAAATATCTCCTTTGACCCGATAATCAATCTTAAACCGGTACAATACGAAAGGTTTGCTTTCAGGCAGTTAAGGGCTCGCTCAAAAATTAATTCACATTTTAAGAGGCGAATCATCCCATTCGGCTGCGTTACAAAAGCTTCAAATATGCTTGATATTTCTGCGCTTTTGCGTCTTGCCGACTGGGCGCCTCGCCCCTTAAAGTTTGTGAATTTATTTGTGTGAGAACCCTAAGCCGGAATATTTATTATATATAACCTTTCTGACTCAAAAAGAGGAGAATTTCCTGAGCCGCTTCATCAGGTGTAATATTTGTCGTATCTATTCTTAGCTCAGGTGTTTCAGGGACTTCATATGGATCATCTATTCCTGTATATCCCTTTATCAAGCCGGCACGGGCTTTCGCATACATCCCTTTCCGGTCCCTTTTTTCACATTCACCGATCGGAGTTGACACATGCACTTCAATAAATCCGCCATAGCTTTCTGTTTGATCCCTGATTTCATTCCGTGTAATCTCATACGGTGCAATGGGCGCACAAATTGCGATTCCCCGGTTTTTGGTGATCTCACATGCAACAAACCCGATTCGGCGTACATTGATATCCCGGTGTTCTTTTGAAAAACTTAATTCGCTGGAAAGATTATGCCGGACGATATCTCCATCAAGAAGTGTAACCGGACGGCTTCCCAGTTCAAGAAATCGTGCATAAAGAACTTTAGCGATGGTTGATTTACCGGCACCTGACAACCCGGTAAAAAAAACAGTAAATCCCTGTTTTTCAGGGGGCGGATATGCTTTTTGCAGTTCATTCACAATTTCCGGGAATGTGGCCCATTCCGGTATTTTTCGGCCGGACCAAATCCGATTCCTGATGTCGGAGCCCGAAAGAGAAATTGTCTGCACTCCCTTAGAAACCTGATCGACCGGCATAAATTCATCTTCATAGGGGAGATAGTTGTGTTTAGTTACCGTAACATACATGGTACCTACAGTTGATGGCGATGGGTTTAACGTTATATCTCCATTAGAATTGGTGTAGCCTCGTTCATAGACTTCATCTCCTTTCCATAAACAT
>JAUVGT010000235.1 GCA_030593645.1 Deltaproteobacteria bacterium | reverse complement strand
GCAAAATGATACAGCTTATTTCCAGGTTTTACCAAGTACCCGCATCCAGTTTTTGTAGGCAATTTTTTCAAGCGCGCTTTCATCAAAGCCGTTTTTTTCAAGTGCATCCATGAGAATGGGAAGCCCGGAAACGTCTTTAATGTCATCCATAATAGTGGTACCATCAAAATCTGATCCGATTGCCACATGATCGACACCGATACGATCGGCAACATATTGGAAATGACGAACCAGTTCAATAATCGGCGTATCAACCACCTGTTTGCCGTCTTTCCTGATAAATCGCACACCAAAATTAATGCCGATCAGACCACCTGAAGAGGCGATAGCATCCAATTGCTTATCTGTGACATTCCTGGGCATCTGACAGAGCGTGTGAACACATGAATGAGTGGCTACGAGAGGAGCATCCGATATTTTTTCGATGTCCCAAAACCCCTTTTCGTTCAGGTGCGAGAGATCGATCAGAATACCAAGCCTGTTGCAGGCAAGCACAAGCTCTCTGCCTGCAGCGGATAAACCCGGGCCCTGATCCGGTGTTCCAGGAAATTTGAAGTTTACGCCCTGGCCAAAATCATTTAACCGGCTCCAGACAATACCAAGAGAGCGCAGACCTTTAACATAAAAGGCATCAAGATTGTCCAAATTTTTATCGATTGGTTCAGCGCCTTCAAAATGAATGATTGCAGAAACCGCGCCCTGGTTCATGGCATTGCGTATATCCTCAACATTGTGAACAATTCGCACGTTTCGATTCGATTCAGCTTCAAGCGAATGCATGATATCAATACCTTTTATTGCCATCGATAAGGCATATGAGTGATCGACCGGCTCCAGTTTTTCAAAAAGATCAAATGGGACATGGTCACCTTCATTGTATTGTGTAAAAAATTCCACTTCCACAGGATGGGGAAAAAAAATCGCGAAAAAACCGCCGCAAAAACCGCCCGCTTTTGCTCTGGGCATGTCCAGATGTCCGGATTCATTTTTCCTAAAGAATGATCTTTTTTTAAAACCTGGTAAATACGAGGTATGCAGGAAGTCATTGTGGCCATCAAAAACGGGTCGCGTGTTTACGTTACCTTCCATTTGTATCCTTTCAACGGGATTCTATCTGGATTCACTTCTACACATACATATCATTAATTTCATTTTTATATCTGTCAAAAATTCTGCTTTTTCTAATCTTTAGAGTTGGTGTTAACAGACTGTTTTCAATAGTAAATTCATCAACAACAGAAAATTTTTTGATCCTTTCAAAAGAGGCCAGCTTTTTATTTACCGCTTCTATTTCATGTTCAATCATCTTCCTTATTTCCACATCATCAGTTTGATCTTTGATGTCAGATGTATTCAAAACATCAAGATCCGGAACGATTAACGCGGTTAAATAATTTTTCTGATCACCGATAACACATACCTGGTTGATCAATTTTGACTGCCCAAGCATCTCTTCAATGACCGTGGGCGCAATATTTTTCCCACCGGAAGTAATGATCAGATCTTTTTTTCGACCGATGACCCTTAAAAAATTATCGGAATCGATCTCTCCAAGGTCACCGGTATGGAGCCATCCGTCTTCTGACAACGTTTTTGCTGTTTCTTCGGGCATTTTATAATATCCCTTCATCACATTTCGGCCTCGAAATATGATTTCACCATCTTCTGCCAGTTTTTGTTCAATTCCCGGGCCTGGAGGACCGATCCAGTCAAACCTGTAATTATTTATCCGGCTAAGATTCGAAAATGACATATTTTCCGTCATTCCAAGACCCTCTAAAATCGTAATACCCGCAATATAAAAAAACTCCTTGATCCTGGGACTAAGGGGGGCGCCTCCGCTGATGCACCATTCCACCCTGCCGCCAAATGCGTTTTGGATTTTTTTAAAAATCAGCTTGTCTGCTATTGAAAATTTTATTCTATCTAAAAATGAAACCGGTTGTTTAGCCAGCCTGTGTTTAACAACATCAGCTCCGACCTTGAAAGCCCACTTGAAAAGTACTGATGCCAGCCCGCCTTTTGATTCAGCTCCGTTAATGATTTTAAAATATGCTTTTTCAAAAATTCGAGGTACTGCCGGAAAAAAATGAGGTCTTGAATTCTGCATATCTTCAATAATGGTATCCAGGCTTCGTACGAAAATCATAGTCACCTTTTTGTAAATGCAAAAGTATACAGTAAGTCTGGCAAAAATGTGAGCCAGGGGAAGAAATAAAAATCCTTCCTCATAATCTTTTACCGTATGACAGTATTGTAACGACTGTACTGCCGATGCGATATTATCATGAGTCAGCTCAGCCCCTTTTGGTTTGCCGGTGGTGCCGGATGTGTAAACAATCGCGGCTGTATCATTCTGTGATACATTCCGGATGCGTCCTGCCAAATCCTCTTCCGGAATCTTCTCACCTAATTCAAGAAAATCATTAAAACTGATCACCCAGTCATCATTTCCGGCGGTTCCTTTAAACAGGATGACTTTTTTTATATTGGGGATCTCATTTTTAATCTCCAGAATCTTGGTCAGCTGGCTTTCATCTTCCGCAAAAATAACGACTGCGTCTGAATGATTGATGATATATTTACAGTCTTCAGGCATGCTTGATTGGTAGATACCCACGGTGCATGATCCGATACAGGTGGTTCCAAGGTCTGCAAGCACCCATTTATAACAGGTATAGCTTAAGATATTCACCTTATCATTTTTCTTTACACCAAGCGCGATAAGACTTTTACTGATCTGCTGCACCTGTTCATAGAACTGTTTCCACGTGGATGACTCCAGCTTTTTATCATCATTGAACCATTTATAAGCATTTTTATCCGCCCTTTTTTCAACAGCCTCCCGGAGAATCTCATGCACACTGTGATAATCCTTGAATGTTTTCATAATTCCTCTTTCCGCAGTTTTATATTTTTTGAAGTGAAGCGATTTCTAATTATTCAGACCACCTTGGCACTCTCTTTTCCAAAAACGCGCCAATCCCCTCGACACAATCGCCGCGAAGTACATTTTCAACGGCCTTTTCTCTTTCAAAAACCATGGCCGCTTTTTCGTCCATGATCACGGTTTCATCAATAATGTCTTTTACAGCTTTTAATGATCCGGGGCAGTTCTCTGTGATTTTCTTTACGTAGTCCATTGTATCAGCCATAAAGCTTTTTTCCGGAAACACATGATTGATCAACCCCATTTCCTTTGCTTCCCCCGGCATGATTTTTCGCGCGGAAAAAACGAGATCTTTTGCTCTTCCGGGCCCAACTAACCGTGCAAGCCTGACACTTCCGCCAAGGTCCGGAATCAAACCAAGCCGGGTTTCCTGGAAACAGAGCACTGTATTTTCTCTGACAACCCTGATATCACACGCCAGTGCGAGTTCCAGCCCGCCGCTATAGCATGCGCCATTTATTGCAGCGATTGTAGGTATCGGAAGATGAGCGAGTTTTAATAAAATCGTCTGGATATAGGCGAAACCTTCATCGAGTTTACGATTGTCTTTTTCCTGAAGGGCTTTAAACATATCCAGCATAAATTTGTCTGATGGATTAATATCAAAACCCGCGGAAAACATTTTCTCACCATGCCCTGTAATGATAAGAGCCCTGATTTTCCGGCTTGATTCTATTTTTTCCAGATACTTGTCAAGAAGCTGCCAGCAGCGGAAATTCAGTGCATTTTTCGTTTCCGGGCGGTTGATTTCGATAAATGCGACATTGTCTTCCATTCGATAAATCAGAGGGTTCTGATTTTCCGGCATATGGTTGCCCCCATAATTTCAGCGATTATTATAAAATAATATGTTCGATGATTTCAGCAAGCTTTTTCGAATCGTGGCGAACGATACCGCCTGACGTTTCGATGAGATCAGAAGCATAGATCGTCCTGCCTTCAAGCCATTCTTCTCCGGAATCAATTTTAACGACTTCAGCTTTTTGTTCCCTGTATTTTTCAATCAGTTCCCGGTCTGGTTCTTTGGAATTATAAATGATCCCGTCTACTCTTCGCTGAATACATTCCTCAAGCTTATTGATAAAGTCTCTCCCGGAAAAATTGTGCGTTTCGCCATATTTCGTCATGATATTCAAAACAAAAAGCACCCTGGCAGAGGCTGAACAGATGGCATCCCTGACACCCGGAACGATTAATGACGGAATGATACTTGTAAACAAATCGCCGGGGCCGATGATAATATAATCCGCCCGGCTGATTTCTTCGATCACCGGCGGATATACGGATATTGAATCTGTATGGTGCGGGACCAGGAAAACATCTCGTATTTTTTCGCGCTGCGTACCCCTTGGGATATCGATTGCGGTCTCACCGTATATTCGGGATCCGTCTGTTAATTCAGCGACCAGTGTTGCCCGGTCAATGGTAACCGGAAGTATTCTCCCCCGGGTATCAAGAATTTCCGCAAGAGCCTGGATCCCCGCCGGAAAACTGCCGGTATAACGGGAAACCATTGTAAGCAGCATGTTCCCGGCGTTATGCCCCTTCAGGCGCCCATTACTTTTAAACTTTCTAAGAAGAATTTTTCGGACAACCTCCCTTTGCGGAGAGAGCGCAAGGATGCATTTTAATGCGTCGCCCGGCGGCAGAACACCGAATTCATCACGCAGTCTTCCGGTACTGCCTCCGCTGTCCGCCATTGAGACAACGGCCGACAACTCCAGAAGGTCCAGATCTCTTAGACCTGATAAAAGGGCGAATTGCCCGCTCCCTCCCCCTATTGTTAAAATATGATACTTTTTCTTTTTCATCGTCTGACTATTTTTTATGGAGCTGAACGATCAGTTTTACAAGTTTTTCGACCTGTTCATCAGGTACCCGCCCCCTGATAATCGCCTGGCATACCCTGTTTTTATCCAAAATAATAATATTGGATGTATCTTTTTTCAGGCCCCAGGCATCCCTCAGGAACGCATCATAATCAAACAGTATGGTTGTATCATACTTTTTTGCTTTCCTCCCGGCAATAGCGCGGATGGCGAAATTTGGTTTCCAGGTTGCGGCACAGTCCGCAATACCGATTCCTTTAAAAAAATTCTCATCAATCACATCACTGTCTTTGGCTTTTTTTACGGCATCCGTAAAGTGTTCATTTAAATCGGATTCATCCGGATCAACATAGTTAATCATCATCACTTTCCCTTTCCATGATTCCATGCTGAATTCTTTTTTTTCTGAATCTTTGAACTTCCATTCCGTGGCCTCCATACCCTGTTTGAGTTCTGAAGAAAAAGCAGGATTTGTAACCATAAATAGTACAAGCATCACCATTAATAAGATCTTTTTCATTTTGTTCTCCTGTTCTTTAAATCCATGAGTTTAGAAATGGTTAACATTCCAGAGTGCCGATAATATCAGACAGATTTGAAATCCTGTTTTTAATCAGGAAGTCAATCATGCCGTCAAGGATATCGATTGTGGTTCTTGGATTAACAAAATTGGCTGTGCCGATCTGAACAGCCGACGCCCCGGCGATCAGGAATTCAAGGGCATCATTCGCGGTCATGATACCTCCGACCCCGATCACCGGTATTTTTACAGCCTTCGCTGCCTGCCAAACCATTCGTAACGCCACAGGTTTAATGGCGGGTCCCGAAAGGCCGCCTGTAATATTGGCAAGCATCGGTTTTCTGGTTTCGATATCGATAGCCATCCCCGTAATGGTATTGATCAATGATATGGAATCCGCACCGGCATGTTCAACTTTTTTAGCGATTTCCGTAATATCCGTTACATTGGGAGAGAGCTTAACCATTAAGGGGCCGGTATATCTGTTTCTTACCGCTTTGGTGACCTGATAGGCAAGTTCAGGATCAACTCCAAATGCCACACCGCCGGCTTTGACATTGGGGCAGGATATATTAACTTCCACTCCTGACACATCTTTAATTTCCTCAACACGGGAAGCCAGTTTTCCATACTCTTCAATACTTTTCCCGTATATATTCGCAAAAACCGGCGGATCCAGTTTTTTTAGAAAAGGAAGTTTTTCTTTTTCAAACGCTTCAATACCAACATTTTCCAGACCGATTGCGTTAAGCATTCCGCATGGTGTCTCAACAATCCTGGGCGGTTTGTTTCCCCTGGATGGCTCTAATGAAAGTCCTTTTACAATGATGCCGCCGAGCCGGTTTAAATCGATCAGAGAGTTGAATTCCTGACCGTATCCAAAGGTGCCTGAGGCTGTCATGACCGGGTTCTTTAATTCAATGCGGCCGATGTCAACATTCAGCTTCGGTTCTCTAAGGTTCGATTCAATCATGAACTAGTCCCACTTATATATTAGTCATCTGTTTTTTGACTGCCAGAATCCTTGCCTCCAAGTTTATCAGGTAAGCCGGTTCCGGCTGTTTGGGTCCGGGATTATTGTCATACTCAATGGCTTTAATCCTGGTCTTTACCTTTTCCAGATCTCCTGTTTCATCAACGATACATTTTTCAACACGCTTTCGGAACCGTTCGCATTCCTCTAAAGAGTCCTGTAGATATTTTTTGGCATCTTTTCCGGTGAACACGGCTATGTGGCCTGGACAGAGTATTTCAACATCGAGTCGGTGTAATTTTTTAAGAGAACTCAGGTACTGGCCGTAATCTGCCAGACAATCTGAAACCATATAACCGGTGAGATCAATTTGCCCACCGGCTTCCGAAGAAATGAGTATCTTTTGTTCAGGAATGTAATAACTCAGGCAGTCCCAGGTGTGCCCGGGTGTACTTATCACTTGAACCGACATGTTATTTGAATATTCAACACGGTCTCCATGGTCAAGAGTCATATCAATTTCAAACGCCTGGAATAAATCCGAGGAATCAATATTCAAACCGTAGCTCTTTAGGACATTTTTTCCGGCAATATTCAAATCTCGAATCAGTGATACTGCATTCGGTCGTTTGATAATTTCTTTTGCCTGTTTGGATGCAGCGATCTTCATGTCCGGAAAATATTTTTTTAAAATAGAGACCGCACCACAGTGATCAAAATGCACATGAGTTAAGAAACAATAATACGGTGTTCGCCCTCCAAGATACTTTTTAATATCCTTTACATATATTTCACCAAGAGAGGTAAATCCTGCATCAAAGATGACAGGCCTGTCGCCGTCAGCGAGAAATACCGGTACGGCGGGATGTCCAAGCACATATAAGTTTTCTGCTATCTTACCAATACTTTTAATAATCATTTTTTATTGCTATAATATATGATGGTTTCGAAAAAAGTACGAATGATATTCCAGATGAGTGTAAATTGAGTTTTATATATGATCAGCACCCATGTCACTACCTGCACGTTTATAGATTATATTTAATCGAATATCAAGGATTTGTCCTGTTATGCAGCAATTCTTGGTGAATGGTATGGTTTTCAAACTGATAAGCATAATGGTAATTTTGACGGTTTCGTAATCCGCCGTAGGCGGACCAACTTCTGCGTTGTGCTGCATTTCGCAATCATTCAACTCCCCTGTTAAATATAAAGACAGATTTAACAGGGCGGGTCCGATAAGTACGCTTCATGATTACGAAATTTGCACGCCTTGAATTTGAACTTTTTACGAAACCGTCTCATTCGGACTTTTTACGAGACCATCAATTTTAGCTCTGTATTGGTTTCCTGTTTTACCTTGATTTTAATCAGCAGTTTGCATATTCTGTTAATTTTATCAATCTGGATGACAGAAATCATTTTATGGTTTAAAATGACTGCTTTCAATTGATTACCTGAATGAACAATGTGTTATTTTATTAAGGAGTAAATATGCCCAAACGTAAAGATATTCATAAAATTCTGATGATCGGCTCCGGGCCGAATATCATTGGGCAGGCCAATGAATATGACTATTCCGGAGTTGAAGCCTGCAAAACCCTTCAATCGCTTGGATA
>JAUVGT010000012.1 GCA_030593645.1 Deltaproteobacteria bacterium | reverse complement strand
AAAAGTCCAACTTCTGCGTTGTGCTGCATTTCGCAATCATTCAACGTACTATAAGTACGCTTCATGATTACGAAATTTGCACGCCTTGAATTTGAACTTTTTACGAAACCGTCTCATTCGGACTTTTTACGAGACCATCATTTTTTAAGCAGGAAAGAAGATCGCGTCATACCCGCTCCAACCGAATCATACAATACGATCTTTGCATTTTTCAGCTTTTCGGTGTTCCTGTTAATCGGAATACCCTGGATTGTATCTTCTTTAAGCTTACCCCGTTCAAGATCATAGGGAAGCCTTTGCATGCAAACAACAGAACAATTGCCTCTTTCATGAATATTATTCACCATTTTATTGGCAACAAAATCAACGACGGTTTTTTTCAGGTCCGACGCGGTGTCCTTAAACACCTGTTCCAGGGTTAAGGGAATCATGGCAAAATTGGCCTGGTGCTCGATGAGCAGTTCAATATCCTCCATGGTCAGGCGGTTTCTTGACAAAAGTGTACCCAAATGATCATGGGCGCTCCGGGTTGCATACAGGAAAACACCTTTTCCGTTAATTTCTCCAAATATATCATCCTTTTCGAAAATGGCCTGAATATAGTCACCAAAGCATCCATGGGTGCATGTAAATGTATCGATAATACCCGTTTCAGGATATCTGATATCATAATCAGTTCCGGTATGCATTTTAAGAAACAGGGACATATCGGGGCTCACGTACGCGGTAATAATCCTGCTGTATCTGCCTGATTCCACATAAGCCCCGGCAATTTTCTCGATAAGCCCCGGATCCTTTCCCAGTGAATTGATGTCAAAAGCAAACGATTTTACATGCTGACTGTAAAAGCCGAATGCGTCTTTAAATTTATCAAATGTCCCTTTTGATGCTTCTTCAGGATATGTCTGTTCTACCAGGTTGTGCTGAACCCTGGCGGCAAGCGCGGGGACTCTGTATTGGAGTTCACCCAGTTGATTATCAACAATAATCCCGTCGATTTTTTCATCTCCAGCAAGCTCCAGTATCCTTTTCGCGATATCGGTGATAAAATTTTTCCCCAGTGAGAATTTCAATCTTTCACTGCAGGAGTATTGCCCGTTAGAGGTAAGATTTGCCTTTGTTTCGAGTGCTGTGGCCAGAGCGTCATCACCGAAAATGATATTGGATGTATCCTTTGGCCTGAATGCTTTCGCACGATGAATGTTTTCAGCTCCGATAATAATAGATATATCACCTTTCTTGAGAATACCGTTCATAGAAAGCATGAAATTTAACTCTGCAGCCACATTAAAACCCGGGCAGCCCGCATAAAGATCAAATACAACAGCATCGGGGCAATCATCTTTTAAGTGATCAAAGGCGAAGCGGATTAAAGGACGGGCATCATATTTATCATCACCCACATTTGTTGCGCCGATTACAAGTTTGATCCGGGAAGGATCGATATCGAAATTATCCAGAAGGTCAGTTAAAGCAATAGCCCCGATTCTTTCATCGGGAGGAGCGGCCATTCTTGTTCGAATGCCTATTCTTTCTTCAATGGTTTGGCTGTTCACAGGTATGCCGCCCTTAAATGACATGCCCTTGTTAAGATAGACAGAATTGTCAACAACGATGCCGCCATTCCAGGCTCCCTGTGCGATAATTTCGAGTACCGAATTTTGTGCCATAAACATTCTCCCGTAAAGATTTTAAAACCAGGCAATTATGATGGTCTCGTAAAAAGTCCGAATTAGACGGTTTCGTAAAGAGTTCGAATTCAAGGCGTGCAATTTTTGTAATGATGAAGCGTACTTATCGTACGTTGAATCATTGCAAAATGCAGCACAACGCAGAAGTTGGACTTTTTACGAGACCGTCGATTATAGGGTGTGTGGCTGTGAGTGTCAAACTGGAATTTAAATGAGCAGCAATTTTAGGAAAAACTATTTCTGATTATAACGGCCGCCGGCGGGTTACTTTATATAAGCCGTGCAGATAGCTGTTTGTATATGGGCTTTTCACTTTACTGACGGAAAAAAGGAGGTTGGAACCATTGACGGCCTGAACCGCTGACTTACGGCCGTAAAGTTTTACACCCGCAAGATCGAGCGTACTTCCTGACGCGATAATCGCGGTGTCCGCCTTAAGTTCTACGTTTGTCAGCGTGAGGGTTGATGCTTGTGCGTTCAGCGCGAAACGGGTTCCGGTTATGCGGCTATTTTCGATAACAACTTCAGAACGGAAAATTTCAATATGCTCGGCTTCAAGGTTTTTGATATGTACATTTCTACAGTTGGATATTTCAATATACTTATAATACCCGCTTAGTTTTATATTATGTTCCCCTCTAAAAATACCTTTTCGGTTCGTCTTTTTATGAGGCTGCCGATGCGTTTGAGTTATTTGGGTCACAAGCGCGGTTTTGACCAGCTGATTGAAACGTTTTGGGTTATCAATCATTGGACTGTGACCTGATCCGGGGATGACCTGCAGTCTGGTTTTAGGTAATACAGAAACAAGCAGTTTTCCGGTTCGAAGAGGCGTTATTGCATCATTGGCCCCCCACAGGATCATAACCGGTATCTTTATGCGATTTAAGACATTGCTGAAATTGTAATTCGCCAGAGATAAACCTGCGATTCTAACAGGATCAGACCTGAGTATTTTTTCGCGAAGTGAAGGTGAGTTGAGTACCGTTTCAATGTCATCCGGCAGGGTCTCGTATTCAAGAATATCCATTGTTTTTTTCTTTAATTTACTGAATACTTTTTTTGGGATTGTATTGATGGTAAAATGTTTTTCCTGCCTGTAATTCATTGTATGCTTTGTAAGTACGAGTCTATGGATGACACCGCTTACATCTGCCAGGATAAGACGCTTCAGATTTTTCGGATAATTTGCCGCATAGCACAGGGCTACGCCACCGCCAAGAGAATGTCCAATAATAATAAAGCTATTTTTAACATAACGATCGGTGATCCATTTAACAAAAGCCGCATAATTATCCGGTGAATACAGTGAATTCTGTTTTTCTGAACGGCCGAATCCCGGGAGATCAAAAGTGATTAAGTGATATTGATTTGCCAGATTTTTAACCAGATGCCCCCAGATTCTGGATCCTTCATTCCCGACACCATGTATCAGGACAATACTGATCGGATGATTGACCCCGGATTCATAAACATACACATTACTGTTAAAAACCGGTTCAACCACATAATGTTCACGTGAATCTGAAGTTTTCGGGAGGTTGGGAATCGAAAATGATATGCGATGGGCATTTTTATCAGAACCATAATCATCCGGCGGAACAATATCCCGGTCCTGTGCTGATAGTGCAGCCGGGATGATT
Source organism: Deltaproteobacteria bacterium (assembly GCA_030593645.1). GTDB lineage: Bacteria > Desulfobacterota > Desulfobacteria > Desulfobacterales > JAUVGT01 > JAUVGT01. The sequence continues at coordinate 21,275 of JAUVGT010000012.1, read as the reverse complement.
ATGAATAGAAAAACAATTGGGAATATTCTGTAATAGTGGTTCATTTGTTGAGTTGAAGTCGTTTCTCACCTTAGGGCAGTTGTAATTTAAGGATAACACACAAGAGAATATGATACCAGCCCCACTTGGTACTCGACCTGAGACGGGTTGTTGTGCTATGATTTATGACGGTTCCGTAAAAAGTCCAACTTCTGCGTTGTGCTGCATTCCGCAATCATTCAACGTACTATAAGTACGCTTCATGATTACGAAATTTGCACGCCTTGAAATTGAACTCTTTACGAAACCGTCTAATTCGGACTTTTTACGAGATCATCATTTATAATTAGCAGCCATTTATAATAAACCGCCTCTACCAAAGCAAGGTTTCTTCAGGTTAGGATAACAATTTAACCATGTCAATATATCAATCAAAACCGTTCTGGGTTTTCGGCATATTTATAGGGATTGCTTTTAGTACCCTTATGATTATCCGGCTTGATCTTTTTACCAGTTTATTCCCGCCTTCTGAGGTCATGAAATTGCCTTCGGTTTTTGAAGTCGCTGAAAGAGACACCTGGATGAATATTATTCAGAACAACAATAAAATCGGTTATTCGCATAAAGAGTTTTACCGGGATAATGACAGGTATGTTCTTATAGAGACCATACACATGCGGATCAATACCATGGGCATGGTGCAGGATATAAACATGGAAACCAAAGGCCGGCTTTATAGTGATTTTACTCTTTCAGAACTTGATTTTAAAGTCAGTTCAGGACTGTTCAGTTTTAATGTCACGGCTGTTATGTCGGAAAAAGGATTGAATGTAAAAACAGGTTCCGCCGGTAACGTTAATACTTTTTTTATTAAGCTTAAGAAAAAGCCGTATCTTACAGCCGGGATAGTGTATGCAGTCCGGGCAACCGGTCTAAAACCCGGGGACAGGTTTTCCTTTAACATTTTTGATCCCGCTACCATGGGCGAGGAGCCCGTGGCAGTGAGTATTATCGGGAAAGAAGATTTTATGAACATGGGTAAAAACAGGAAAACCACTAAAGTGCTGATTTTATTCAAAGGAGCAAAGCAGTACGCCTGGATAGATGAAAATGGCGAAGTCATCAAGGAGAAAGGTTTTTTAGGGATTAACCTTGAACGGACCACAAGGAAGAACGCGTTATCGGATATTTCTCTAAAGGCAAGCCAGGACATGGCACAGGTGGTTTCAATAAAATCCAATCAAAAAATTGATCAGAAAGAACAGTTGAAAAAGCTTAAGATCAAGATCAGTGAAATAGATTTCAATCAGCTCATGATCGATGGCGGGAGACAGGAATTAAAGGAGGATGTGCTCACGGTTAATCGGGAATCGCTCGAAGGTCTTTCACCCGGGTTTAAAAGAAAGGACCTTAAGACGCTTGTAAAAGTATTTCTTTATCCCGGCGTGTTTATTCAATCTGATCACCAGGAAATAAAAAAACGGGTAAAGAAGATTGTGGATGTGGAAAATGATACACCATTGATAAGGGCAAGAAAACTGGTCGACTGGGTTTTTAAAAACATAAAGAAACAACCGGTACTGTCGGTCCCGGACGCGCTTTCAACACTTGAAAATCGAGTGGGTGACTGTAATGAACACGCGGTGCTGCTTGCCGCGCTGGCCAGAGCGGCCAATATACCTGCCAGGGTTGAAACGGGTGTGGTCTATTTAAATGGCAGGTTTTATTATCATGCCTGGAATCTGTTGTATCTTGGGAGGTGGATCACCGCGGATGCTGTATTCAATCAGCTGCCGGCTGATGTGACTCATATCCGATTTTCTTCGGGCGCACGAAAACAGCTCGATCTTATGGGGGTGATCGGAAGGGTGAAGTTAGAGGTGATGTCTCCATGAATTGGAAAAGATGAACGATTGTCCGCCATAGCCTTGGCAACGGCGGATCGAATGTGTTTTAACTGTAAACCTAATATAAAAGGAATAGTTGCGAATTAATACAATGATAGAACTAAAAAACATAACAAAAAAATATGCGGATTTTACCGCGGTGGATAATCTTAGCCTGTCTGTACGGAAGGGTGAAGTATTTGGGTTTATCGGACCAAACGGCGCGGGTAAAACGACCACAATAAAGATAATGGGTGGAGTACTAAAACCGACTTCGGGCAGTGTAAAAATCGCTGATTTGGATATTAAAGATCATCCTGAAGCTGCCAAAGGGAAAATTGGATTTATTCCCGACAGGCCCTATCTTTATGAGAAACTCACCGGAATGGAGTTTTTAAAGTTTACATCCGATCTATATGGAGTGACGGAAAACGGTCTTGAGAAAAAGGCTGAAAAAGAACTGGAACGGTTTTCCCTGCTTGACTGGTCAAACGAGCTGATTGAATCATACTCACATGGTATGCGCCAGCGTCTGATATTCGCGTCCGCGCTTCTCCATGATCCTGAAGTCATCATAGTTGATGAACCTATGGTCGGGCTTGATCCGATGGCGATTATGATGATCAAAGATCTTTTTGTAGATCTTGCTAAAAGGGGTGTGACAATCTTTATGTCAACGCATACACTAACTGTAGCGGAAGATATCTGCGATCGTATCGGCGTCATCCACAGAGGCCGCCTGATCGCGACCGGAACAACTGAAGATTTGAAACGGGAAGCCAGGATCACGGAAGCGGACCTGGAAAAGGTATTTATTAATCTTACTTCGCAGCAGGAGCAGGCAGATGCAGCCTAAAACCACTTCATGAAGATGGAGAGAAAATATATATGAATACAGTTCTGACATTGCTAAGACCACGATTCAAAACCATTATGAATGGCGGGCGATCCAATACCCGGTTTGGAAGAGTTGGAAAATTTATTCTTCTCGGATTGATCGGCAGTATTTTGTGGGGCGGACTTTATACTGTTTCCATCCGAGTGTTGTCCTATTTCAGGGGGATTGAAGAGATAGGTGATATACTTGGATTTAAACTTCTTTCAATGATACTCATCACATCCTTTGCTCTTCTTATTTTCAGCAGTATTATTACATCCCTTTCAAAGCTTTATCTTTCCAGGGATCTTTTTCTTGTCCATTCATTTCCGGTTGCCGGCTACAAGGTTTTTATCGCCAGGTGGATCGACAGTACAGTTGAAAGTTCATGGATGGTTATTGTTTTTACACTCCCGGTCTTTATCGCTTACGGAGTCGTTTTCAATACGGGAATTTTTTATTATATGTGCCTGCTTTTGGCTCTTATATCACTTTCTATTATCGCCTCTGCCGCAGGCGTTTTTCTGGTTATGATCAGTGTTATCATCATTCCGGCGAACCGGATGAAGAGTATATTTGTTTTCCTGAGTTTATTTTTTTTTATTATCATCTACATTGCGATACGCTTTCTGAAGCCGGAACTCCTTGTTGATCCTGAAATTTTTGACTCGGTTCTTATCTATATTACAGTGCTGCAGACACCTTCATCACCATTATTACCGACCACCTGGGCATTTGACGCGATAAAGGCGGGTCTTAACGGGCATCTGGCAGAAGGGATTTATCACCTGGCGATTTCCTGGAGTTTCGCGGGCTGTATGTTTTTTATTATCGTCATGACAGCGGACTCTTTTTACACGATCGGTTTTTCAAAGACACAGACGGCGCATGTGCGACTGATAAAAAGCAAGTCCTCACGCAGCCTTGTGTTGAGCTTTCTGCCGAGGTCCATCCGGGCATTTGCGGAAAAGGAGATTAAAATATTTTTCAGGGACCAGACGCAATGGACCCAGCTTTTTCTTATCGGGGCCCTGATCGTGATTTATATTTATAATTTTAATGCTCTGCCGCTTGAAAAATCACCCATTAAAACGGTGTATCTGCAAAACCTGCTTGCATTTTTGAATATGGGTCTTGCCCTTTTCGTTTTGACCGCTGTAACAGGACGCTTTGCGTATCCTGCTGTGAGCGCGGAAAAAAGTGCCTTCTGGATTATTGAATCGGCGCCCGCTCCATTAAAGAAATTTCTCTGGATTAAATTCTTTATTTATTATCTGCCCCTGCTTTTACTGACCCAGATTCTGATTGTGGCCACAAACATTCTTTTGCAGGTGACACCGTTTATGATGGTACTTTCAATTATCACCGTTTTTTTCCTTGTCCCCGGGATCGTCGCGATGGGTATCGGTTTAGGGGCTGCATTTCCTGATTTTAAGGCAGAAAATCCCACCCAGACAGTGACAAGTTTTGGCGGTCTTGTATTTATGATCTTGAGTGCCGGACTGATCGGCCTTGTATTAATCATGGAAGCGGGTCCTGTTTACAAAATATTTATATTTGGTTTAAGGGGAATACCATTGAGTTTATACAACTGGCTATATATTGCGGGTTCATTTTTTATTATTTTTGTGATCAGTATTCTGGCGATCATACTGCCAATGAAATTTGGTGAGAAAAGTTTGTCAAGGAGGTTTTCGTAATCGGTCATACTAAAAAATGGGGATATTGATATGACGCTGGTGTCATGTCAAGCTTGTAATGTTTCAAATCAAGCTTGACATGTCTCAAAGAAGGCCGTCATTCCCGCGAAAGCGGGAATCCAGAAATGTCGAAGCAGCTCAAAATACTGGTTTACCATTCCCCGATCAGGTCGAGGACAAGCTTCGCGGGAATGACGACTGCCTAATACGATAGTTTACGCGTGACACGACACTGGAGACAATTTAACTTGCTAATACTTAAAATGCTGAATATATAAACTGGAATCGATTTTTGATGATTCTAAAACCTATCCTGAAAAGTGAAGTTGAATGTTGACGGTTTCGTAAAAAGTCCAACTTCTGCGTTGTGCTGCATTTCGCAATCATTCAACGTACGATAAGTACGCTTCATGATTACGAAATTTGCACACCTTGAATTTGAACTCTTTACGAAACCGTCTAATTCGGACTTTTTACGAGACCATCAATGTTAAATAATGAAATTAAAATGTTTTTGTTAAACGGGGCAAGAGAACGATTTTTACGTTATGTCAGGATTGATACCAGATCAGATCATGAGTCGAAAACACACCCGTCTTCTGATAATCAGAAAGAATTGGCAAAGCAGTTGAGGGATGAACTGACAGAAATGGGATTATCTGATGTTGAGCTTGATTCATACTGCTATGTTTATGCCACACTTCCGGCATCGCCAGGGGTAAATTCGATACGCATGACATTATGCTCTCATATGGATACTTCTCCTGTAGAGCCCGGGGCAAACGTTGAGCCTGTGATTCACAAAAATTACGATGGCGGGGCACTCCGTTTTAAAGATCATGAAGGACTGGTATTAAGTCCGGACGAATCCCCGGAACTGTTAAACCATGTGGGGCAGAACATTATTACGGCTTCCGGTAATACCCTGCTGGGTGCCGATGATAAGGCCGGTATCGCAGGGATCATGACTGCCCTGGATGCTTTTAAAAATTTTAAGGAACTGCGGCATCCGGAATTGCGTATTGTTTTCACACCGGATGAGGAAATTGGAGAAGGAACGGAAAAAATCAACCCCAAAAAGCTGGGTCAGGTCGGTTATACCATTGATGGTGGTGAAATGGGAGAAATCGAGGATGAATGTTTTAGTGCTTGTAAGGCGACTGTTCATTTTACAGGAAGGAATGTTCATCCCGGTGTCGCAAAAAACAGGATGGTGAATGCCGGCTCGATTGCGGCCAGGTTTGTGGCGTTAATTCCGGAATATGAAACACCGGAACATACCGAAAACCGTGAAGGGTTTTATCACCTGATGGAAATCATCGGCAATGAAAATTCGGCATCAGTGGAGATTCTGCTGAGGGATTTTGACATGAAGATAAACCTGAATCGAATCGAGTATATCAAACAATTATTAAAAGTCTTTGAAATTAAATATCCCGGGTTGAAAACCGAATTAAATAGTGTTGATCAGTACAATAATATGAAAGAAATAATGAACAAGTATCCGGTTGTTACCCAAAAAGCCTTTATGGCCATTGAAGCCGCTGGTATTGAACCGATCAGCAGGCCGATACGCGGCGGGACAGACGGAGCCAGGCTCTCTTTTCTGGGGTTTCCCACTCCAAATATTTTTACCGGCGGGTTAATGTTTCATTCAAAAACAGAGTGGATACCGGAGATCGCTTTGCAGAAAAGCGCTGAAGTCATCATTCATCTGTGCCGTCTTTGGGCGGAAAATAAAGACGAATGGGATAGTGTGCCGGAGAAATGAATGGGTTGTTCTTTTTGATGATCCATGATTTATACAAACAGTTTAAAATTACAGCATGATTGAGGGGCGCCACCAGGTTCCCCAATAACAAAAAGAAAGGATATTATAAAATGCCAGATGAAAAACAGAATGAAATTAATTTTAATCCGGATATGAAAAATTTGTACAGGGAAGAATCGTTTACGGATTTAAAAGTCGCTTCCGTGAGGAGGTTTGTACCGGCCAACCCGGATGGTTCTGATGATAAGAGCCGTATCCCGGTATTTATCGGGAGTACTCAGCTGATGACACCCGAAGGTCCACTTCCGATACAGTCCGGCCTGGAGGCAAATAATCTTAAAGAGGCATTTGAGGCATACCCGGCGGCAATGGAAAAAGCAATGCAGCAGGTAATTGAACAGATAAAAAGCATGAAGAAAAAAGAAGCAGGTGAAAAAGATTCCCGTATTATTGTACCGGGACGATAAAATAGGAAGATCAGGGGGTTATATGAAAAATGTCGATTCCATGGCTATCGCTGAAAAAGCAATGTCCCGAATCAAAAAAGGGGCATTTTTGACCGTAAAAAATGGTGATGAGCTGAATACTATGGCAATTGGATGGGCCACAATCGGTTATGTATGGCAGAGACCGATTCTGATGGTCGCGGTAAGGGACTCAAGGCATACTTTTAAATTAATGGAAAAATCGTCAGATTTCACTGTATCGGTCACATTGCCGAACATGAATGAAAAAGTAATGTACTGCGGTACGAAGTCCGGCCGTAACGTGGACAAGTTTAAAGAGATTGCTCTGAAAACGGTCGACAGCAAGCAGGTGCGTTCCCCCATCATCGATGCTGCGGGGATTCATTTTGAGTGTAAAATTGTTTTTAAAAGCGCAATGGATCCGAAATTTATGGCCAAAGATTTCGAAAAGATTTATCCGGAAAAAGATTACCATACGCTATATTTTGGTGAGATCGTTGAGTGTTATGAAATCGATGCTGGCGATTGATCTTCTTGATCGAAATCAATGGAAGCCCTTGCTGTTCATGATTTCATCGGTGTTTTTTTTCTCATGGCCCTCACCTGACAAGTGCCTGGTGTATGGGGTAATGTGGTTTAATCTTCACCCCTTTTCAGTAAGATAAACTCCCGCAAAAACAATAATCGACCCGATAAGCAGACTGATACTGATGGATTCTCCAAGGTAAAAAGCCGCGATGATATATGTCATTGGCGGAACCGTGTAAAGATATACACCCACTTTCTGGGATTCTGTTTTTTCAAGAGCAAAAAAATAGAACAGGGTTGACAGGAACGAACAGGTAACCCCCAAAAAGATGATGGCTATCCAGGCGTTTAACGGAATGGCGGAAATGGAAATGGAATATAATGTCATCTCAATCAGACCGACGGGTATCATGTAGACAGTGCCGATAAAGGTAACGATCGCAATGAGTTCCAAAGTATCCATTTTGGTGAGCATATCTTTTCCCATCACCGTAAAAATACCCCACATAAAGATACTTGTAAAGACAAGCAGGTCACCCAGCAGATTTCCCTTTAATTCAAACGCCAATACAGTATCAATCCCCATAACAATCAAGACACCGATCACGGCGCATATGATACCGGCTCCTTTTTTAAAGGTTATTTTTTCTCCGAGGAACAAGGCTGCAATAATGGTTATTGATATGGGTCCGGTCACAGCATAGATGGACGCATTGGCTGCCTGAGTATAATTCAGGCCAATGGTCTGAAGGCTGTAATGGAGACCTGTGCCGAAAAGGCTGAGAACAAAAAGCCAGCTGAGCCATTTGAAACCTTGATATGAAATCTTTTTTTTCTTCACTGCGAACCAGGCAAGAAAACATACCGAGGAAACCAGGAGACGGAGGGCAACAACCGTAAGCGGCGGAACACTTTCAACGGCCACTTTGGTGGCTATAAAAGAGATCGCCCAGAAAAAACAGGCAATGATGAGTGAAATTTTTGCGGTAATCGGCATGGGCTATATTGTTATTCCTTCGATTAAATTATTATTCATTCATGATATAAATCCTTAAAAGTTGTAAAACACCTATACTCAGGTTCTAATTGTTTAAGGAGTCAACCGGCGTGATAATATGCCCTAAAAGAGAATCCGGGTCAAGAAAATGATACAGAAAACCGTGACTTTGATTGCGGTGCGGGTTATGGAGCATAGCCGGGGGTGATCGAAAAATTATTTATTGCGAGGATCAGAGCCATTGGCCCTGGTTTTGAATTGAGACGACTTATCCGTTAACTGAATCTATATTTACACGTTTATGTCATGTCCTCGAACATATTATTATCATTATCAATATTTTGATGGTAGCGTTTTTTTCTCCTGTCTTTGCCGCTTCGGCGGTCCATTCCGGAACGCCGATCATGATGATATTCATCACAACTGATTATGCGTCTTTCAGACCCGATTCGTCTACCACCGTTATCACGTACAATATCCATACGTTTATCCCTGATTTTGTTAGAAGATTCCATAATTTGAATTGCAGCTTTTTTCATCTCGGATCTATATTGGTGAACATATATGTATATAATATACTGCCTGGTGCCTAGAGTTAAATTAGCAATATTCGGGCCAAATCAGTAAAGAAAATAGGATCGACTGATATTACAGTGGGTTGAGATAAATTAGGTATTGTTTTGAGTGTTTGCGAACTATTAAGAATTTTAATATATACCCCGGAAATATGAAAAAAAGTTCATAGTTTATGGGAAAATGTTAAATATTTGTTATATTTTAACAATCAGGCTCCTTAATGATTTTTCCACTTTTTTTCAATCCAGGAGAGATGGTTGTTCATCGCTTCTCTGGCCTGCTCCGGCTGTTTTTGCTCGATACTGTGAAAAATTTTCCAATGGTGTGTGCATACGGTTTGATTGTGTTTGGGTTCCTTCAGCAGGGGCTGGCGGGCGATATCAATATAATGACCGTAGCGGTCAAACAGGCTTTCCAGAACATGAACACGGAGAATATTGCCGGTGGCCCGGGCAATTGCCAGGTGAAACCCGATATCTTCTTCGATCCCCAGGCGGGGTTTCTGTACTTGTTTATCCAGCCTGACTAGAAGCTTTTCCATTAATTTTAAATCATTAATCTTGCGTGCCTTTGCCGCCATATATGACGATCCCATTTCAAGGTCTTTTCGGAGCTCATACAGGTCTTTGATTCTGGTATGGTCTTCATCCATTATTTGTGCGAAGGAATCGGGTATCATTGAAGCACCAAGATTTCTCACATATGCCCCCTGTCTCTCCCTGATTTCAATAAATCCAAGGATTGAAAGGGTCTTCATCGCTTCCCGTAACGTGGAACGTCCGACCCCAAGCATGTTGGAAAGGATTCGTTCCGCAGGGAACTTATCTCCGGGATGAAGTTTGCCCTGTTTAATCAATGACTTGATGTGGCGGACAATCTCATCAGAAACCTTTAGCGGCTTTATGGCTGAATAAATCTGTTTCATTTATCACATATTTTTCCCATCATTTGACAATACTGGTCAGACCATAACAATTATAACCTCCATAGGGGTTGTTCTTGGATTATATCATACGGTTCATATTGTCAAATGGATTAGGGTTCGCGCGAAAATAAGTTTACATTACAGGCGCTCGGAGTGGGGTCAGATTTGTTCGATCTGAGGCTGCAAAACCGCAGGAATAGCAAGCTATTCCGAGGAATTTGGAGCTGAGGATCGGGCAAAGATGGCCTGAATCCGGGATGCATAAAATGTAAAGTTATATTTGCGCGAACCCTTAGTGTTGATTTAACAGACTAAAATAAATATTGACACCCTATCCTAAAGTTGTTAGTCCTGTGGTCAGACCAAATAATCAAAACTTACTATTTAATAATTGCATATCTATTGAAATGGATCGACTGTAGACTATTGCTCAAATTTTAAAATGAGATGGAGTATCAAATGGGGAAATCACGAACAAAAATCGTACCGACCACAACCTGGTCTGCAGGTCCGGGCTGCCATGGCGGATGCGGTGTTCTGGCGCATATCCGGGATGGGAAACTGGTCAAGCTGGAAGGAGATCCGAGTCATCCCTGGAATCACGGGCGGCTTTGTGCCCGGGCACTATCAATGACGCAGTACGCGAACCATCCGGACCGGTTACATCATCCCCTCAAACGAGTCGGTGAACGCGGTGAGGGAAAATGGGAAAGGATGTCCTGGGAAGAGGCATTTGATCTGATTGAAAGGAAAATGAACAATATCCGGGAAACGCATGGTCCGGAAAGTATGGTTTTTGCCGCAGGCACCGGACGGGATATTTACCCGTGGATCTGTATGCTGGCTTATGCTTTTGATAGTCCGAATGTTATGTTTGCCCTGACCGGTAATGCCTGTTACGGGCCGAGGCTGGCGGCGGTGGACACCGTTCAGGGCGATTACTCTGTATTTGATGCCGGGCAATGGTGGCCTGACCGGTATGATGATCCCAGGTATGAAAAACCGGAATGTATGATTATCTGGGGATATAATATCCATGCCACCTGTCCGGACAATCTTTTTGGGCACTGGATCATTGATCTTATGAAAAAGGGGACAAAAATAATATGTATTGATCCACGGTTGTCCTTTTTTGCTTCCCGGGCCAAGCACTGGCTGCAGTTAAGGCCGGGAACGGATTCCGCTCTTGCAATGGGTTTTTTGAATGTCATTATTAACGAAGACCTTTACGATCACGAATTCCTAGAAAGATGGACCAATGGTGCTCATTTGGTTCGAAAGGATACCGGCAAGCTTCTGCGTGAAAGTGATGTGTCTGTTGAGGGTTCTTCAGCCAATTATGTAGTGTGGGATTCAAAGCGTGAAAAAGCTGTGATCTGGGACACCACAGCGGTCGCATGCGAATCACAAGACATTTCTCCCATGATTTCAGGCCAATGTAAGATCTGGCTTGCCGATGGAAAGGAAACAGAATGCCATACCGTATGGGATGCCTTTAAGGATGAAGCGGACAAATATCCGCCGGACGAAGTGGAAAAAATAACCGGTGTTCCTGCCGATGATATTGTAAGAGCGGCCGGATTTTATGCCAGGAGCAAACCGGCTTCCATCCACTGGGGAGTGGCTGTGGATATGACTCCCGCTTTGACACCTCTGGTTCAGGCAATTTCATGCCTTTGGGCCTTGACGGGAAATTTGGATGTACCGGGAGGGAATGTTACCGCCCGCCTTGCATTTGATGTGGCTCCCTACGCGCTTCCCGGAAGCAAGGGGGCTATCCGACTTAGGAGTGAAGAGCTGGATAAACCCCGTATCGGTAAGGACCAGTGCATGCCACTAAACAAATTCTACTGGCGCAGTCAGACCGACATGGTCTTTGAACAGATCTTTACCGGTAAACCATATCCTATTAAAGGTTTGTGGCTCCAGACTGCCGGTATTATGCAGGGCCTGGGTATGGATCCCAAGAAATGGCGCGAAGCATTTAAAAAACTCGATTTTATTGTCGCGGTAGATGTGTTTCACACACCGACCACGCAATACGCGGATGTGGTTCTACCCACGGGTACTTTTCTTGAAAAAGACAGTTTTCGGAGTTGGTGGGTACCTCTTCAGAGTATCAATAAGGCCATGACAACGGATGAATGTCTTTCAGACGCAGAAATTAATTTTGAGCTGGCCAGAAGATTTGATCCGGAATTCAAATTTGAAAGCCTTCATGATCTATTTGATGATATCCTTAAGCCGTCCGGTATGAGCTTTAAGGAACTCCAGAAAAAAGGGTGGGCCTATCCCCCGGAGGGAAGTTCCAGTTGTCCCTATTTGCGCCATGAAAAAGGACTGTTAAGACCGGATAAAAAACCGGGTTTTCGAACCCCCACCGGATTATTCGAACTTTGGGCCACACTTCGGGAAGAATGGGATCTGGAACCTCTACCCCATCATGAAGAGCCGCCGTTTACACCGGTGAGCCGGCCGGATCTGGCAAAAGAGTATCCCCTGATTTTATCCACAGGAAGACGTTCTCCGGCGTTCTTTCATTCAGAGCACCGGAATATACCCTGGCTTCGAGACATCGATCCGGACCCGATAGTAGAAATCCATCCCAAAACAGCAAAAGCGCACGGAATCGGTCATGGAGAATGGATTTGGATCGAGAACTGGATGGGACGCGTGAAATTCAAGGCTAAAATCACACCGGTGGTGCCGACCTGGATGATCATGGCCGCCCATGGCTGGTGGTTTCCGGAAAAGGAAGCAGCGGAACCCAGTTTATTCGGCGCGTTTGAATCGAATATCAATCTATTGATTCCCATGGGGCATCAGGGTAAAGACGGCATGGGTGCTCCCATCAAACACCTGATGTGCAGGATCTATAAATACACTCCCGAGGAGGTGACCCATGGCTAAAAAACATGAATATGGCCTTCTGATCGACTATGAATACTGTACAGGCTGTTATACATGCCAGATAGCCTGCGCCCAGGAATATCAATGGCCGGCGGGCATGGGTGGAATCCGGGTCAATGAAATTGTTCAACAGCTCCCCAACGACAAAGCCTATCTCACATATCTGCCATTCCCAACCGAATTGTGTGTATTGTGTAAACCGCGTACCAAAAAGGGTCTCAAACCCGCCTGTGTCACACATTGCATGTCCGGTTGTATGACCTATGGCCCGATTGAAGAGCTGGCAAAAGAAATGACCAAAAAACCGCGGATGGTGTTGTGGGTTCCGAAATAATGAAAAACGTGAACGCTTGTCCGCCATAGACTCGGCGACGGAGGGTCGAACACTTGTCCGCCATAGCTTTAGCGGCGGTGGATCGAACGCCCAATATCGAACGCTTGTCAGGCCATAGCCTTGGCGAAGGCTGATCGAATAACGATGTCGCTTCGCTCAGTCTGATCATATAAAAACGAATGAAAAACTCTGAATGCCGAATCCTATTTTAAGCCATATTGTGTGAGTATTACATTTCTTTCGATTTCAATACTGTCCAGGCCGTTTTGCCACTTGCTGATAAGTTCATCCGGCGTGTTCAGGCTAAATGCGATATACAGCGCTTTTTTATTTACTGTAAATAGCCATCTCATTTTTGTTACATCGAGATCTGAAATTTTTGCCATATGATATCCGGCTGCCTTATCGACACACCAGAGATTAATACGGTTTGAAAACAGCATTCTTCCTCCAGCCCCACCCTTTGACATATCGTAAAATTGTTTGTCCGGAATGTTATGTTTGGTAAGAATTTTATAACCCGCAGCGTTTTTAGCAGAAATACCAATAATCCATTCCGGGTGGCTTCGGACGTATTCCAGATTTTTTTCAAAATTATCAGGGTTTTTTATGAATATTTTTGGGTTTGTGACATAAAAACCCATTTCAAATGGAACCAGCGGGCCAACCCATTTATAAATTTTTTCTCTGGGGGGTATTCTCATCATTGAAAATACAGCGACAGGCGTGCCGATTTTAATTCCGGTAAATATCCCTTGGTCAATGGCTTCCATACATCTTGACCACGGAATATTCGATTTTATTTCTACATCCGCCTGAATTGTTTCAATGAGTTTGCTGACAATTTCAGAAGCCGGACCCGTGAGACGGTTGTTTTCATCTATATAATTATATGGTGTAAAGTTTTCCACAAAGATTGTGACTTCTTTTGCGTGAACTGTGGTGACTGATAAAAGTAATACAAATAATAAAACGATTGATTCTTTCATGCGTATCTTCCTATAAAAAGTTAAGGTTATAAAGTACCTATGGATGAATTCCTCGTCAGTTGTGTAATTTATCCACAATTAAACAATATAAAATGTATTAATGCCCGGTTTTTAAGGGAAGAGATTTCAAAATCCAAAAAATAGCAGGATTTCCGATAAAATACAAAAGAATTTATTAATGAACCAACCGTGGAAACCTTGTTCAAAACATCGATTTGAGGATTGATCCGCCTCAGGCGGATTACCCCAGCGCTGAGATTAGACACGAGATGAAGTATTTATATCGCTTCCTATAATATAGATTCTTGATGTAGATTATTTGATTGTGAGTACAGGATTAATTCAATAGGATATCAATATAATACACAATAATACGTATGTTGATTATAGAAACGATGATAAATAATCTACAGGTATTATTTTACTTTTGATTCATATAACATGTCAAGCCGTATATTTTTTAAAAAAGCCATACCTGATGCTCATCAGATGGGTTGATTTCAATATATGAATGGTATATACCGCTTTGTGCTTGAATAATAGCGTTGATATTCCGTATCATGCATTTTTATTAGAAACTCCTCTTCCAGCCTGACCTGGAATTCAATCATAATCATAAATATAAGTATCCATGTTAAAAAGGAAGAGGTCGGGAATATTATCCAGACACCGATACATAATATAAAAAGCCCGCAATAGGTAGGGTTTCGAATGATGCTGAAAATTCCCGTTGTAACGAGTTTGGTTTTTTTCTTTCTGTCTATTCCCACCCTCCAGGAGCTTCCCAGTTCAATTTGTGCGGTTAAACATATGATTAACCCGGATACTCCCAATCCAAAACCAATCATATCAAAAATAATACCATTAAAAAGATCTATCCGGATAAACCCGGGTAGTTTTGTAAATTCAAACATATGGAGGCCAATCAGGGTGACAATGGAAACCGTCATCACGTGTGCCAGACGCGCAAAAAATTTTTGTGATGGACGGGTGTCGCTGTACATCACTTCCGGATTGACTCCGGTTTGTTTCCTGTGTTTACTTTTTCTTACTTTCCATAGAATCAGGTAACCTGTAAAGAGAAGGATTACCAGGATTCCTTCAATCAAGTTGATCTGCATATGTATTTATCCTCATACTATCAGTGACGGTTCCGTAAAAAGTCCAACTTCTGCGTTGTGCTGCGTTTTGCAATCATTCAACGTACGATAAGTACGTTTCATCATTACAAAATTTGCACGCCTTGAATTTGAACTCTTTACGAAACCGTCAAAAGGAGTATCAAGGTTTTCACTCGGCCCCAATTTTATAAGAAAGGGCAGATTTGGAATCTGCCCCTACATCCGATGGGTGATTTTGGAGCCGCCTTTGCCTAATATTCTGGTTGAATTCCCAACCGCGAGCAGCGCAGTACCCATATCCGCGAATACCGCTTCCCACATGGTTGCCAATCCAAAAGATCCTAGAGTAATGAAAATTCCTTTAATAAAAAATGCCAGGAAGATATTTTGCCAGACGATTGAACGGGTACTTTTGGCTATGGAAACAGCTTCAGCTATTTTTAACGGGGAATCTGTCATGAGTACAACATCTGCTGTTTCGATTGCAGCATCAGAACCCAACGCCCCCATCGCGATACCCACATCAGCCCTGGCAATGACCGGCGCGTCATTAATACCGTCACCCACGAAGGCGATTTTACCGATATTTTGATGATCATTTTCGATTTTTTCATATATTTTTACCTTATCTTCAGGCAAAAGATCCGCATAATATTCATCAAGATCTAACTGCTTTGAAACAGCTTCAGCCGTACACGCATTATCACCGGTCAGCATAGCGAGATGCTCGACTCCCTGTCTTTTGAGAGATAAAACAGCTTCTTTCGCGTCTTCTTTAATCTCATCACCAATGACAATATAACCGGCCAACTTACCATCCACCGCAACATTGACCGCGGTACCATCAAAGCTACATTGTTCATGATCGATATTGTTCTGATGCAGCATGTGGTCATTACCGGCAAATATTGTATGATGTCCATAGCGGACCTGGACTCCATTCCCGGCAATTTCAGTGTGGTCAAAAATCTTTGAAGCATCAAGATTTCCATGCTGTTTGGAAAACGCTTTTGTAATGGAGACGGCTATAGGATGGTTTGACTGGTATTCCGCGGCAGCAGCGAATTCCAGAAGCTGTTCACGGGAAAAACCGTTCAGGCTGACAATTTCTTTAACATTGAATACACCCCTGGTCAGAGTGCCGGTTTTATCAAATACCACTGTTTTGACATTGGCAAGAGTGTCAATATAATTTGAACCCTTTACTAAAATACCTCTTCTGGAAGCTCTGCCGATACCTCCAAAATAGCCAAGGGGGATACTGATCACAAGCGCACAGGGACAGGAAATTACTAAAAGGACCAGCGCACGATATATCCAGGTTTTAAAAGATGCATCCGTCAACACGGGCGGTAAAAAAGCAATACACGCGGCAATCAATACCACTGCCGGAGTGTAATACTTTGCAAAGGAAGTGATGAATTTTTCAGTACGGGCTTTTCTTGCTGCGGCATTTTCAACCAGATCCATTATCCTGACAATAGAGGATTCTTTAAAAAGGCGGGTAACCCGAACGGTGAGTACACCGGTTTTGTTGATCTGGCCGGCCATAACAAGACTTCCGGGTCCGGCACTGACAGGTACGAATTCCCCCGTAAGGGCCGATGAATCGAGTTGTGATTTGCCCGATTGGATTTCACCGTCAAGAGGGATTTTTTCACCCGGTTTAATCATTATTATTTCACCCGGTTTTACTGATTCAGGCGCAGTTTTATGAAAGCCTGTATCTGTTTTTACCAGGGCTTTATCCGGTCTTGCGGATAATAAAGCCTTAATCGAACGCCTGGAACGGGACACCGCGTAATTCTGGAGCAGCTCGCCCACCTTGTAAAAGATCATGACACCCACTGCTTCGGAATAAGCGTGGATTGCCATTGCACCGGCGGTTGCTATCACCATGAGCACATTTTCATCAAAAAATGTACCCCGACGGATTGTTCGAAACGCTCCAAGGATGACATTCCATCCCGCCAGGAGGTAAGCCACCATTACGATGCCAATCTCTAAACCACTGACAGCGAATGCGTGGAGCCTGTTTTCAAAAATAAGGAGAAAAAGAAAAATGACTGCGGCCGCCGCAAGAACTGACAGCTCTTTAACGGGATGAAAGTCATTTTTAAGAGTATTATCAGTTGAAGCGGTGTTCTGTTTTTGAGGTACCAATTTAATATTCGGTTCAATTCTGCGAACCTCTTCGATGACCTGATCAATATCTTTTGCTTTAACATGAAGAATGAGGTTCGCAAAATCGAGTACCGCATCATCGATCCCATCCACTTTTTGTAAGCCTCTTTCAATTTTCGCCGCGCAATTCGCGCAATCCAGGTTTTTAACATGAAACTTTTCCATTGCTGTCACTTCCATTCGGTTCGCCCGGGTTTCTCACAAACTTCGTTCTGAGAGAAATCCGGGTTAGGATTCACTGATGTGATCCATTCCCATTTTTAATAATTTGCTGATATGTTCATCGTCCAGGGAATAATATACCACTTTTCCATCTCTTCGGGACTTCACCACGCGTGTCTGTTTCAGGTTTTTTAGCTGGTGTGAAACAGCCGGTTGTTTCATTTTCAGCAGCGCGCATAGATCACAGACACACATTTCTGATTCACTCAGCGCCCAGATAATGCCGAGACGGGTACTGTCTCCAAAAAGTTTAAAAAAGTCAGATAATTCGAACAATGCAACCGACTCTGGCATCTTCTGCTTCACAGAATTAATGACGTTACGGTGGATACCTTTGACGGCACATGTATCACCTGGATTTGTTGGCCTGCAGTTTTCTTTCATTAATGATGTCCTTTCCTGAGTAACAACATATTAGCATATGCTTATATGAACATATGTTAATATGAATTGTCAAGAGGTTTTTCAAGAAAGATGAAAATATATAGCTGAAAACTTCGGTCTGAGGGGAGGTATTAAATTTCTATCTTTAGTAAATTAATACAAGACCTGAAACGGCCCCCGCGGGTGTGGTGTCGGTGTTTATATAAATCTCTGGTACTATTCTTATAGCAAGGATTTATTATTACAATAAACAAATATAGACATCATCATGCATCTATGCAAATATGCAACAGGTATAGACGGTCGGGATTGATTTTGAAACCATTTTTTTGATTTTCTATTCCTGTCTTAATAAGAGGATAATAATATGATTAAAGTCACAGCCGCGCTACTGGTTCACGATGAGATGCTTTTGATCGCCAAACGCCGCCCCACTGCCAGACTTCCAGACCTGTGGGATCTTCCGGGTGGAAAAGTTGAGCCGGATGAAACGCCTGAAGAGTGTTTGAAACGGGAGTTACACGAGGAGTTCCGAATTGATGTAACAGTTAAAGATCATGTCGGATCGAATGTTCATACCTATGATTTCGGTACTGTTGAGCTGATGGTTTTTCGCGCGGACTGGGACAGGGGCGACTTTCATTCCAAAGATCACCAGGAGATTCGATGGTCCTTTCCGCACGAACTTGACCAATTTGAATTTGCACCGGCTGACTTTGCGATTATTAAAAAAATTCTGGCCGGTGAGATCGAGCTATAAACAGCATTTTTTATACTTTTTACCGCTTCCGCAATGGCAGGGATCATTACGGCCAATTTCTTTTTCAGCGAACTTTGTTTTCGGGGGATTTAGTAATAACTCCAAATCAGTAATATCTTCCGGTTTTTTGTTGTCCTGTTCGATCTTGTATTCCCAGCCGTTCTTTTCAAATATTTTTGTGACCTCAGTCATTCTTTTTTTTGTTTGCACAGTCACCACAGCAGGTCTCAATTTAGTGCCCAGTTTTGCGTTTCTTTTACCGTCAAATATTTTTTCCATTTTTTCACCATTTTATTTGTCTAATTGGATTCGTCTGTTTCATGTTTATTATAAAATACAGACAGTAATATGAGTATAGCATAAAAAGGGCTATGGTTCTACACCTTCAACAGGATTTGTGCATCTGAAACAGGATTTATAAAAAATAAAAAAAGTTAAACCAGGATATCCTGCTTCCAGCCGATACGTTTAATGGTGATCTTATTCATGCTGCTCGTTCCCAGCTTGTATACCTTATCGGCAGCCTCGATACAGATGGGTGGTGGTGAGAGGGGCCAGGGTTCACCGCGCAGGGCGTTTCTTTTTTGGGTGATTACTTCCAGGCAGACTGTTTCAACCGCTACGGGGTCGGTGCCTGCGATCAAACCATTATAGGCCCATTTATATCGTGGATCAGACTGGGGTCCCTTATCACAAAGGGGATGGAGGGCATCCACGATCACGAGTTTTGTTTTTCCTTTTACTTCTTTCTGGTGCCAGATTTCTCCCAGCCTGGCACTTTTCTCCTCATGGTACCGGGTGGGTCGTCCCGAATACATGATATAATTTTTGATTACCGTTCCGATCCCGGTTAACCAATGAGCCTTTAGAGCGGGTATCGAAATCAGTGCGGTACATTTTTTCGGTCTTCGGCTTCCACCCTGGGCGTCAATAATGTTATCTTCAGGAATACCAACCACACTCATTAAACTGTTTTTGATTACATCGAACAGTTCCTGATGTGTTGGATTCAGGTGCGGAGTCGGCACCAGCCCGACAATATCATCAGGCTTGATAAGAGAGGCCCATGCATCCTTGATCTTATTTTTCCCGGTCACCTGTAGAATTGTTTGATCCAGCATGCTCTGCAAACGTTTTGTATCAACTTTTAGATTGGAATCCATGGCATCTTTATCACGGACAACTACAACTGAGCTTGATGAAAATGCGTGCGCGTTTCCTTTAATCCACGGCACCCCCAGCATTGAAACCGTTAAAGTAGCGCCAACGGTACCGCGAAGAAAATCCCTTCTGGTTAAGGGTCTTTGATGATTTTTCATGTTTTTTTCTCCTTAGGGTTCGCGTAAAAATAAATTTACAAAATTTAAGGGTCGAAGCGCCCAGTCGGCAAGGCGCAAAAGCGCAGAAATATCAAGCATATTTCGAGCTTTTGTAACGCAGCCGAATGGGATGATTCGCCCCTTAAAATGTGAAGTTATTTTTATGCGAGCCCTTAATTTGTTGCGTTACATGAAACTGTTTCTACTATTTCTCGAGCGATCTTACGATCAGGAGCTTCAAATACAATGGTCAGGCATTTTCCGTTTAGCTGATATCCCAGCCAGCCGTCTTCAATATTGAAAATGAATATTTTATTATTTTCGGAAGGCGTGGTCTGTTCGGACAGATATGCATCATGAAAGTGATTTACCGCCTGTTGCGCTTTCACTATGGAAGAGTATTTAATTATCAGGGTTTGTATCCGCCCAGCCGGTTTTGGTGCACTTTCATATGATGCTGTCACTGCTTCTGTTGAATGATCAAGATCAAGAATGTTTTTAAAACTCAGAAAATAGATTGAATTGAACACCAGGTGTGAACGAAAAAAACTGATTCGATCATTTCGTAATTTCCATTTTTTCGCGACAGTCTTTGGGAAAACGCTTATTATTTCAGGCGGGGTCGATTTGCTTCGATCCGCGGCAATGGTCTTTCCCAGAGAAATTACGGCTTTTCTTGCTTCAGGTGTTTCCCGAAAAGCCATTATCCGGGTATAAAGCGTACCGGACCACATGCGAAGCAGCCCGATGCCGTAAAGTGCCCTGGGGGCCTGCACGATCGCGGGGTTCACTTCCTTTCCGGTTGAGGAAGTAAATATCACCGGTTCCCCGCCCCAGTCGAGTGACAGCAGGCCATACGCATCATCAGTGGTTTTCATCTGGTATACTTCCACCAAAATTTTATCCTGGTCTTTTGCTTCATAATGATAAACGCTGAGATGGTCAAAACGATAGGCCAGGTAAAGTTCCCCTCCCCCATTCATATATTCAAAAATGTTTTTTGGATCAACGAGCCGGGTGCTGTCGGATTTGGTCCATCCGTAAACGGTTTTGGGAATATTCACCGGTTTTATGGTCATTTCAGTGCCAGCTCCTTCACATATTGAAATAGCTATAAAGAATAGAAATAAAGAGAGCATTATTTTGGTATATGAATTCGGGAAAATCATTTTATTCCGCAATATTTTTTTTATTAATTGTGATGATTTCGTAAAAAGTCCGAATGAGACGGTTTCGTAAAAAGTTCAAATTCAAGGCGTGCAAATTTCGTAATCATGAAGCGTACTTATAGTACGTTGAATGATTGCGAAATGCAGCACAACGCAGAAGTTGGACTTTTTACGAGA
>JAUVGT010000135.1 GCA_030593645.1 Deltaproteobacteria bacterium | reverse complement strand
GACTAACAGGTGCTGATCCTCTTTTAACAAACCTTGATGCGCATGCTGGCCTGAAATACTCGCGAGATTTTCAGTAATTTGATTCAGCATGTGCATTGTTGAAAGACGGCCATTGATGTATATTCTGTTATTGTCAGACCGTGAGATGATACGCCTGATCAGAAGACCTTCCTCTGAATCATATCCGTGTTCCTTCATCACTTCAGCCGCGCGACTTTCCGGTGTGATATTAAACAGAACTTCGAGTTCCGCTGTTTCAGAACCAGTTCGGATTAATGAAACCGCGGCCCTGCCGCCCAAAAGAAGATTAACCGCATTTAATATGATCGACTTCCCTGCGCCGGTTTCCCCGGTTAATACTGTCAGGCCACCTGAAAATCGAATATTCAGATCATCTATTATTGCAAAATTATGAATCGAAAGTTCCTGGAGCATAGATCAGATTTATTAATTTATTTGTGGTTAATTGAAAAAAACTTCTAAAATACTTTCCTCGCACTCACAATATTATCAACTTCGCCCATAACGATCAGGGTTAATCCCACATCTAATAGGCGTTCGGGAGATGGATTGAATTCAATTTCTTCGGTTTCATGTCTCGCTCCCAGTACAAGGAGATCATATTCACCATAGCCCACTGTGGTTATTGAAATAACTGTCATATATATACAATCAATAATTTTGGGCTCCCCCATGAACAATAGATAATAGCCGACACTACCCGTTAAAATAACCA
Organism: Deltaproteobacteria bacterium; assembly: GCA_030593645.1. GTDB lineage: Bacteria > Desulfobacterota > Desulfobacteria > Desulfobacterales > JAUVGT01 > JAUVGT01. The sequence continues at coordinate 10,447 of JAUVGT010000135.1, read as the reverse complement.
TAAAAACGGAAAACCCATTGAAATATAATCTTCTTTTAATGTTCATGCGAAAAACCAACAGCTAAACGGATTGTATTGCTTCAATTTTTATTTAATGGCACCATTGAATTACCATATATATCACCGTAGCCTGCAGTGTAAAGCGTTTTCTGTAATGACACAAAAGGTTGAAAAGGCTTTACAAATTTATGGACTTGGTTTATATTTTTGACTTTAACAAATAAAAAGTGATCATGTAATATTTAAATGAGGATTTCATGAAGACACCTGTTTCACTTGTTATTGCCACACGAAATGCAGGTAAAACTGCAGAAATTAAAAAACTGCTTGGTAATTTTCCCGTAAATATAAAAAACCTTAATGACTTTGGCCCGATCCCGGAAGTGATTGAAGATGGTGATACGTTTGATGAAAATGCATATAAAAAGGCGAGCTTTACATCAAGAGTGCTCGGTATCCCCGCCCTTGCCGATGATTCAGGACTTGCCGTAGCGGCACTCGACGGCCGTCCGGGAGTATATTCGGCCAGGTATGCCGGTAAAAACGCATCAGATGAAGATCGCTGTGTCAAACTCCTTGATGAGATGAAAAGCATAGCAGATCGAAGGGCCGCTTTTGAGTGTGTGATATCTCTGGCTGTACCCACAGGGCCTTCCCTGACCTACGAAGCTCGATGTGAAGGAGTGATCAGCAAAAATCCTGCAGGTAAAAATGGTTTTGGATACGACCCTGTTTTTTATTACCCCCCGCTTAAAAAAACATTTGCGGAACTGTCAATGGAGGAAAAAAGTCGTGTCAGTCACAGGGGGCTGGCATTAAGAGAACTTATCAGTGAATTTAATAAGGTCTTAATCTGGGTTCAGCAGAATATGCCGGACCAGGAAAAATTCGAATGCAAGGGACACCATCGTAATGACACAACTTGAAGAATTGGTGAGAAAAAACAGGAGCTGCAGGAGATTTCACCAAAACCACAGAATTGAAGTTAAAACTTTGAAAAGCCTTGTTAATCTCGCAAGACTTTCAGCATCAGGCGCCAACCTCCAGCCGTTGAAATATATTCTCTCATGCGGTTCGGAGATAAACGAACGAATATTTTCGTGTCTTGCCTGGGCTGCCTATCTCAAAGACTGGCATGGCCCTGAAGAAGGGGATAAACCATCGGCGTACATAGTTATTCTGGGAGATACCGAAATATCAAAGACCTTTGGCTGTGACCACGGGATTGCCGCCCAGAGCATTCTTCTGGGGGCAAGAGAGAATGGATTGGCCGGATGCATGATCGGCTCGGTTAAAAGAAAAAAACTCCAGGAAATACTTAAAGTCGAATCCAGATATGAAATACTCCTTGTTATCGCAATCGGAAAACCAAAGGAAGATGTTCAGTTGGAAGCTGTAGGTCCGGATGGTAATATCAAATACTGGCACGACAAAGATAAAATTCATCATGTCCCGAAACGAAATCTGAATGATTTGATTATTGAATGTATTGAATAAGGAGAAACAATTATGATGCAGAAAGGTGAAGGCATTGACATTGTTAGCAAAATAGGCGGTATTTCCAGTTATAAATTTGCAATGCATCTCATTAAAAACAAAGTTGATATCGAGAATCTGGCTAAAATCAAGCAGATAAAAAACCAGGAAATAATCATGAAAATCGCGAATGCTATTGCGATGTGTGATCCGGATTCGGTTTTTATTAATGCAGGTTCAAAGGAAGACGGTCGGTTTATCAGAGAACTGGCTTTGAAAAATGGGGAAGAAGCCGCGCTCGCCATGGATATGCACACAATCCATTATGATCTTAAGGAAGAACAGGGCCGGATTATTGATCGGACTTATTATATTGCCAATGAAAATGATAAAATCAGTTCGCTTGCGAATAAAATTGACAGGGCTGACGCGCTGAAAGATATTCAAAAAAAAATGACCGATATTATGGTTGGCAAAATCATGATGGTCGGTTTTTACATGCGGGGCCCGGTGGGCTCTTTTGTATCAAACCCCGCGATAGAAATTACGAGCTCGGCTTATGTAAGCCACAGTGCGGAAATACTTTATAGAAACGCATTCAATAATTTTGACGATGAAGTTGATCGCGTGGGGCATTTCTTTACCAACATCCACAGTGAAGGGTTGAACAGATCTGAAGACCTGCCAAACGCGCGCGTGTATATGGATCGAAGCTACCAGACCACATACAGTGTTAACTGCACGTACGCAGGGAATACTTTACTTTTGAAAAAAGGGAACCATCGATTTGCTGTGGATAAGGCCGTGTATGAAAACAGGGGTAATGAACTGTCGGAGCATATGTTCATTACCGGAATCGATGGACCCGGCAGCCGTATCACCTGGATAACCGGAGCCGCACCCAGCGGGTGCGGTAAAACAACCACTGCCATGGCCGGTAACCATTTCGTGGGTGATGACCTGGCGCAGATGTGGATTGATGAAAGCGGAAGTATCCGATCAATTAATCCGGAATGCGGTATTTTCGGTATTGTCCGGGATGTAAACCGGGAAGGTGATCCAATGCTTATGGATTGTCTCAGAAATCCGGGCACCGAAGTGATATGGTCAAATGTTCTGATTGATGAGAACAGAATTCCTCACTGGGTCGGAAATGGAGAAGAGCATCCAGTGAAAGGTAAAAATTTCCAGGGTGAATGGCAAAAGGATATGAAGGATGATAGCGGCAATCCTGTACCGATATCCCATCCAAACGCCAGGTGTACACTCGCCGCCGCCGCCCTTTCAAATTATACGGATAGAGCGGAAGACCCGAAAGGTGTAACCACAAGGGTGATCACATACAGCGGCCGGGACAGTGACACCATGCCTCCGGTCTGGGTTGCAAAAAACCCTGATCAAGGCGTTGTGATTGGCGCTTCGATCGTATCGGCGGCAACAGCCACGGAAGTTGGCGCTACAGGCGTAAAACGCGCCCCATGGGCCAATGCGCCTTTCATCCCCGGCTCACTGGGGGAATATATGGATGCCCAGTTTAAGTTTTTCGGCAGTAATAAAATTACTGAAGATAGAAAGCCGGTTATGGCCGGCCTGAATTATTTCCTCACCCATGAAGCCAGGGGGGGAACATCACATAAACTGATTGGAGAAAAAAGAGATGTAAAAGTCTGGCTGGCATGGCTCGAAAGAAGATCTCATAATGACGTGGGTGCCATCGAAACACCCATCGGATTTATACCAAAATATGAAGACCTGAAACCATTATTCAAAGAAATCATTAACAAGGAATACACAGAAGAGCTCTATATCAAACAATTTTCCCTTTACATTGATAACATTATTGGCAGGATAGACCTGCAGATCGAAGCATACGGTAAAGAGTCAGACATTCCTTCACAGCTTTTCGACATTCTGAGTGAACAGAAACAGGGCCTTATGGAATTAAAAAGTAAACATGGATCCATTGCGGCACCGGGTGGCATTTAAAAATGTTATGAACCAAAACAAATATCCTAAAAAAATAATCTCAAATATTGATCGATTAACCATGGAAAGAAAAAAAATTCTTTCCATGACCCCGGACAAAGTCGTCGACCAGATTCTTAACGCACCTCAACCCGCGGCCCTGGTCCATTCATTCCCGGAAGAAGATCTTTATTTTTTAATTCATGATGTCGGAACAAAGGATTCACTCCCTTTGATCTCCCTTGCGTCAAACAGGCAATGGCAATACATAATGGATATGGAAGTATGGGATCGGGACCGAATCAACCTGGAATCAACCGGTAAATGGCTCAACCTTCTCGATCAGGCCGATTCCAAACGGAGTCTCAAATGGCTGATTGAACAAAATTTGGAACTGGTTGAATTATATTTATATAAGAATATTGAAGTCATCATCAGGGAGCACGACCAGGATCCATCCGAATTCAGCCGGGATTATTTCACTTTTGATGATTATTATTATATCAGGCTCATAAATGATCCTCTGATTCCCGGCGAAGATGACGACACTTCACATAAAAATGCCGGGAAAGATCATAACGAACAAATTGTTAGATTTCTGAAAAACCTAACATCATATAATCCCTTGGAATATCACAAATTCCTGCTTGAAGCTGCCAGTGTCATACCCGCGGAAACAGAAGAAGAAATGTACAGGTTGCGAAATGTCCGGCTGGCTGAAAAAGGTTTTCTGCCATTTGATGAAGCCATTGGCATTTATCAGCCATTAAAACCCGAAACCCTTGAAAAGTCCGGCCCGGTACCCAAACAAACCGGAACGGACTCAGCAGGCTATCATCATACTCCTTTTCATGCCGCCGACCTGATAAACGATGATAATCTATTTCAAATCGTTTTATCCACAGGTTTAAATACCCCTGAAATATTACCCATGCTGCAAAACGAATTTGCCTCATTATGCAATACAATTATCGTGGCTGATCAAAAGAAAATACAAAGTAAAACAGAATTAAAAGGTATTGTGGAAAAAGCATGCGGATATATCAGCATCGGTCTTAAACAGCTGACAAAGGATAAATCGATTTCTTCCAAAACAGCAGGTACTATTTATGCTGATTTAATCAAAAAGCACACACTATCAAACATATTCAGGGTCGGATACGGCTTTGGTTTAAAACACAAATGGCGTGCTGAAAAATGGCTGTCCGAATCCTGGTTTATCAAGAATGGGCTCCCGCTCACTTTCTGGGGTGAGGAGTGGATGGGTGTCCTTGGAGGCCTGTTGATCAAAAAACCTTTGTTCTTTGATAATTATAAAACAGGCGTGATATACCGTGAATTCTCTTCACTCGTTGATTTAAACTCAACAGAATTTATACTGAATGAAATTATTGCTTTTGATCGTCTGCTATCCCTTACAAACATTAAATTGGAGACTCTTTCCACATACAGATTTTTAACCTATAAAAATCTTATGCTCACTCTCTGGCTGAGACATTTTATGGGCTTTGAGCCAATCGCAAAACCGGTGAGCTTCTCTGATTTTAAAAATTTTTATACCAAACTATGGACCGGGAAAAAGAAACCGTTCACAATTCGGCCATCGATGAAACAATCTTTTTTAGACTGGTTTTCGGAACTAACCGGCCGGAGAGATTATGAAATCACCGAAAAAGCAGGACTCACACTGGAAAACCTTTTTGAGGAGCTGGAGGAAGAATACGGGGAAGTTACAATTAAAAACATAGACCCAAGATATATTCAAATTTTTTTAATTGAAAAATCCTGCTGACGCTATGAATTTAATTAGGAAATATCACCGGAATCATTATTTAAAAATTGAACCATTTTAACCATTACTGTTACTTATGAATAAAGAGCAATCAATCTCACGTGAAAATGAGCTGCTGATAAAAACAGCGGTTGGAGATGAAAACGCATTCAGGGAATTGTATGATTTGACCAACAAAGCTGTATATTTCTATCTCTATCGATTGCTTAAGGACAGGGAATCGGCCGAAGATGTTCAAATTGATGTATTTACCCAGGTTTGGAAAGGGGCTAAAAAATTTAAAGGAAAATCAAAAGTAACCACATGGATTTTTGGCATCGCAAGAAATCTTGCGATGAATGAGCTCCGTAAAAGAAAGTATCACGTGAACATCGATGATTATCCGGAAATGACACAGGATAACTCAACGGATCAGGGGCCTGATCTTGAAGCAATGGATCAGAAAAAAATCATCAAAAACGCCATGTCAAAAATTTCATCTAAACATCAGGAAGTGCTCGACCTGGTTTTCTTCCACGAAATGAATTACCAGGAGATATCCGACACCCTGCATGTTTCAGTAAATACAGTTAAAACAAGAGTGTTTTATGCCAAATCGGCCTTTAAGAAAAAACTAAAACAGTTGAGAGTATATGATGATGATATATAAAACAAAAGATCTTAAAAAAATGATCCCCATGTATTTAAACGGGCGGCTATCCGAGGACGAGAACAGGGAATTCGAAAATGCCCTGGAAAGCAACCCCGAGCTGGCAGATGAGTTAAACGATTTTTCCGATATCAATACATATTATCAGGGTATGGAAGATGAGATACCCCAGCCGGCGAGTAATTTGTATTCCAGGGTGATCAGCAATATCCGGTCCGAAGAAAAGAAACAATCCAGATCCCTGACCGCAGATACTGCCGACAGTATCAGGGAGTTTTTCACAAACACATTTTCAACACCGCGTTTAGCCTGGGCATGCGCCGCGGTTCAGTTCGCCGTGATCATTGTTCTGCTTGTAGCCAATCCCATCGGAAATAATGAAGACAATAACATGATTACACTATCCGGACCGAATCACGTTATTACAAAAAACGCAGTCATGATTAATGTGGTCTTTAATGCGGAAACAAAGGAAAAAGAAATCAGGGAGCTTTTAAACCGAACCGAAACAAACATTATCAGCGGCCCGGCACCCAATGGAGTTTATATCCTTGTAGTGAGTGAAAACAAAAATGTGGAAACAATCCTGGAAGAATTTGATAACTCCCCCATAATCAATAATGTTGGCGTAGTTTATTAAATGACAATCAAACTGTTCTCACTTAAAGGTGTCCCCCAGGACGAAGCCAAAGATATCCGTGAATTGCTGAATCAAAACGACATCGATTATTACGAGACCCCCGGCGGATTATGGGGGCTTTCTGTTCCGGCGATATGGTTAAAAAATGAAGATCAATTAAGAGCAGCATATCCTTTGATTGAAAAATATCAGGCAGATAGAAGACTCAAAGCAAAGCAGGAATATGAAAGCTCGAAGAAAGAGGGTCATATAAATGCCATCATTCATAAGCTCATGGAAGATCCGATCCATTTTCTTGTGTATTTGGCAATCATCATTATTGTGCTTTATTTTTCAATCAAACCATTTTTATACTTTGGCGAATAGCAATATATCGGCTCCCAACATCGATCATATGAGCAAAAAATATATCAAATTGATGATTCTGGTGATGTTTGTTTCCGCGCTGCAGGTGACTGAACTGTTCGCCGGTACCGGTGATACAAACACGATCTCCTGGGGTTTTCTACTTATCGGTCTTTTCGGAGGGCTCGCTCTATTCCTGTACGGCATGGAACAGATGAGTGAAGGTATGAAAAAAACCGCCGGCAACCAGATGAAATCAATTCTGGCGGCGCTGACAAAAAACCGTGTCATTGCTCTTTTTGTCGGCGCTTTCGTTACAATGGTCATTCAGTCGAGCAGCGCGACCACGGTCATGCTTGTCAGTTTTGTTCAGTCCGGCCTGATGAGTTTTGTCCAGTCCCTGGGTGTCATTCTCGGTGCGGATATCGGCACAACCGTTACGGCCCAGCTCATTGCGTTTAAACTCACCGATTACGCGCTGCTCATGGTAACACTCGGGATCGGTATGCGCATGTTCGGAAAGAACGAAAACCTGAAAAACATCGGGGAAGTACTTTTAGGATTCGGAATCCTGTTTTACGGTATGAAACTGATGAGCGATTCCATGAGACCCCTCAGAACCTACCAGGAATTCATCGATCTGTTAAAAGGCCTTGAAAACCCGCTGCTGGGTCTTCTTGTCGGAGCTGCTTTTACGGCACTGGTACAAAGCAGTAGCGCGTTCACAGGGATACTGATCGTTCTCGCCCAGCAGGGGTTTATCACACTTGAAGCCGGCATCCCCATGCTCTTCGGTGCCAATATCGGCACATGCATCACTGCCGGGCTTGCCAGTATCGGCACCTCACGGGAGGCAAAACGTGTGGCGCTGGCCCATGTCATATTTAAAATCGCGGGAGTGGCCCTGTTTTTTTTCTGGATACCCGCGTTTGCCGATATGATCCGGTTCCTGGCTGAAAAATATAATTCAGGTACTGCGCGCCAGATTGCCAACGCGCATACCATATTCAATGTCAGCCTGGGACTTTTCTTTCTGCCCTGCACAAATCTATTCGCGAAACTGATCGTCAGGATCCTTCCGGATAAACCTGAAGAAAAGGGCATGCAATCGGTTGCCTGGCATCTGGATGATAATAAAATTATCTCACCGGGTATTGCCATTAATCTTGCCAGGGCCGAAATTGCCCGCATGGCAAAACTTCTCGGCCGGATGCAGCGCGCGATCATTGTTCCGTTTTTTTCAAATGACCCCAGACAGGATGAACGATTCCCCAATATCTCCTTAATACAGGGGATTGAAATGAGGGAACAGAAAGTCAATTTTCTACAGGAAAAAATAAAGAATTATCTTCTAAAAATCGCCAAACAGGAGCTTACAGATGAAGAATCAATCAAGGTATTCGGTATGGTTATGATCGTAAAAGATATGGAAAGCCTTGGAGATATTATTCACCGGAACATGATTCCCATGATTCCGAAAAAACGGGCCATGAAAACCGATTTTTCCAATGAAGGTAAGGAAGAGCTGATTATTTACCATGAAAAAGTCTGCAAACAAATCCGTCTTCTTATGGAAGCCTTTTCCGAAGTCAGTCATGAAAAGGCTCAAAGAATCATGGCCAAGGAAAGAAAATACCTGGATCTTGAATCACAGTATCGGGTGCGTCATCTTGAACGGATGCGCCATGAAACGAAAGAATCGCTTGAAACACATGAAGTTCATGTTGAATTAATGGATCTCATGAAACAGACTATTGTATATTCGTCCAATATCGCGAAGACTTTTTTAACCACATGCGGTCAGAGCGATCATTTTTACACATCAACACAATAAAAGCGGGAAACACGGATACATCCAATATCATCTAATATACTATAAGGAAACATGGCATGAAAACAGCAAATAATAACACGCAAGATAATGAAAAAACCGCATCCACCGATTTTATCAGGCAGATTATTGCGGAAGATTTAAAAATCAACAAAAATGACAGCAGGGTCATGACTCGTTTCCCTCCGGAACCGAACGGTTACCTCCATCTTGGCCATTCAAAATCCATTTGCCTTAATTTCGGAATCGCCGGTGAAAACAAGGGTGGACTGTGTAATCTACGGTTTGATGACACCAATCCGACAAAAGAGAGCCATGAATATGTTGAATCCATCAAAGCGGATGTCAAATGGCTCGGTTTCGACTGGGAAGAGAGGCTGTATCATGCTTCAGATTATTTTGATCAGCTGTTTGAATATGCTGTTCAGCTGATTAAAAAAGGCAACGCTTATGTTGACAGCCTGAGCGCGGAAGAAATCAGAAAATATCGAGGCACATTAACCGAACCGGGAAAAGACAGCCCATACCGCAACAGATCAGTCGAGGAAAACCTTGATCTTTTCATGCGGATGAAAACCGGAGAATTCAGTGACGGCAAGTATGTCCTCCGTGCAAAAATCGATATGGCTTCTCCAAATCTGATCATGAGAGACCCGGCTCTCTACCGTATCCGGAAAGTGCCCCATTACAGGACCGGAGATAAGTGGTGTATCTATCCGATGTATGATTTCACCCACTGCCTTTCCGATTCCATCGAGGGGATCACCCATTCGATCTGCACTCTTGAATTTGAAATAAACCGTCAACTGTATGACTGGGTGCTCGATGCACTGAATGTTTATCACCCTCAGCAGATTGAATTCGCGCGCCTTAATATCACTTATACGGTTTTAAGTAAAAGAAAACTCATCGAACTGGTTGAAGGAAACCATGTTACAGGCTGGGATGATCCCCGGATGCCGACAATATCAGGGTTGAAAAGACGCGGCTATACCCCCGAAGCAATACGGAATTTTTGTGACCGTATCGGCGTGGCCAAGCGTGACAGCACCGTCGATTTTTCCCTGCTTGAATATTGTATACGGGAAGACCTGAATAAACGTTCACCGCGTGTCATGGCGATTTTACGCCCTCTGAAAGTAGTCATAGATAACTATCCTGAAAGCCAGGTCGAAGAACTGGAGGCGGAAAACAACCCGGAAGACGCAGGAATGGGAAAACGAAAAATTCCTTTTTCACGTGAAATTTACATTGAACAGGATGATTTTATGGAAGACCCGCCCAAAAAGTTCTTTCGTCTGGGTCCGGGCCGTGAAGTAAGATTGAAGCACGCGTACTATGTCACCTGTACAGATGTGATAAAAGATGAACAGACTGGTGAAATCATTGAACTTCACTGCACATACGACCCTGACACACGGGGCGGCTGGATTGAAGGCGGACGAAAGGTAAAGGGAACTCTCCACTGGGTCTCCGCAGCCCATGCGGTGAAAGCCGAAGTTCGTTTATACGACCATCTGTTTATGAATCCTGATCCCGCAAATGTCGAAAAAGGCGAAGATTTTAAATCCAATATCAACCCGGATTCACTGATCACGCTCACTTCCTGCCGTGTTGAACCAGGCCTGGCCAGTGCTGAACCCGGCAGCCGTTTCCAGTTTCTCAGACAGGGTTATTTCTGCGTCGACAGCAAAGAGTCATCAGCAGACAGGCTTGTATTCAACAGGACAACAACACTTCGGGATACAT
>JAUVGT010000008.1 GCA_030593645.1 Deltaproteobacteria bacterium | reverse complement strand
AAAAGTCCGAATGAGACGGTTTCGTAAAAAGTTCAAATTCAAGGCGTGCAAATTTCGTAATCATGAAGCGTACTTATAGTACGTTGAATGATTGCGAAATGCAGCACAACGCAGAAGTTGGACTTTTTACGAAACCGTCATTCTTATCATTAAAACGCTTATCGTTACTCATGATAATAAAGGATGTGGTTATATATTAATATTGGAAATAAGGCAAGAATCAATAGAAACGGTTTCAAAACCTCCCCTCAGGCACGATTTCCTGATCTGCTTTCTTGCATTTATCTGAATTGAATGATAGGTTATCCTCAACTTTTTTTTAATAACTATCAATGGATATATGATTAAATATATGAAAAAAATTATAAAACTGTTTCTGGTTTTCATATTTATCATTGCGGCAGCAATGACGTACCTGTATTTCTTTTTCCCATCTGATTTAATCATTAAAACGATTTCATCACATGTGAAAAAAATTAATCCAGATTATCACGTGACGATTGAAAAAGTGTCACCCGCATTCCCCTTATCTATTAAGCTTGATAATGTACAGCTGTATCGTGAGAAAATGTTAATATTCGATACGGAAAAAATAATATTATCGCCAGACCTGGTTTCATTTTTAGGGAGGAATAATGCGGTTGGTTTTACGAGCCATGCTTATGATGGGTTGTTGAAAGGGAGTGTTGAGATTGATCGCAATCATTCAAATGGAAATATCAATATTGTTTCAGAACTATCTGATATTCAGATCAATCTGCTTCCTGTTTTAGAGGATATAGATCATTTTTCAATATCGGGCATCCTGAATGGCCAGGTCCATTACAGGAGTAAGGAAGAATCGTTCAGCGCCGGGATCACTATCTCAGAAGCCGTGATAAAAATGGAAAAACCTGTGTTGAATCTGGACACCCTCTATTTCAGGGATATTGATGCGGACATAAAATCTCTAAATGATAATTTTGAAATTATTTCCTGTACGTTTTCCGGTAAACAGTTCGACATGACCATCTCCGGAACCGGTATCATTAAAGACAAGATTACTGAAACACATATCGACATGGAAGGTGTGCTTGACCCTCACGGCATATTTCATCAAAATAGAGAATTAGACAATCTTTTAAACATATTACCGCAGTTAAAAAAAGGGAAAAGCATCTCGTTTAATGTCAAAGGACAGATCGATAATCCGATATTTTCATTCACATTGAATCATTGATTCTAATATTGACAGTTTCGTAAAAAGTCCAACTTCTGCGTTGTGCTGCATTTTGCAATGATTCAACGTACGATAAGTACGATTCATCATTACAAATATTGCACGCCTTGAATTTGAACTCTTTACGAAACCGTCTAATTCGGACTTTTTAAGAGACCATCAATATTATATGAAGAAAAATAACCGACCGCAAAATTATATCTTCAGACAGGTGAATCCGTATGTTTCACATCTTTAGAAAACAGTATTTTATCCTGATAAATAGTGGCATAATCGCTGTAATTATTTATTTAGGTGTTAACACGTTTTATCGAATTACAAAATCGGAGAATGACAACCAGGCCCCGGCTGGTATCAGTAAGCCTGAAAAAACCACACCCAAAAAGCAAACCTATAAACCGATTGCTTTTTATTCGGAAATATCAAAAAGAGATCTTTTTAAAACACTGGAATCCGCGGTCCTGCCGCTTGAAAAAGAGGAACCGGATCCTGATAACTTGCCGCCAACAGAATTGAAATTAAAGCTCTGGGGCACATCTGTGGGTCAAGGTGAAAAGGATTATGCGGTTATCGAAGATTCAAGTAATAGAACCCAAAACCTTTACCGTGCCGGGGATCAAATTCAAGACGCGATTGTAAAATTGATCCAAAGGGAAACGGTAATATTGAGTGTGAATGGTCAGGAACAAAAACTGGAAATGGAAAAAGCCGGAAAAGGGGCAGGCCGGGATATCGAACCGGTCAGGCCGTTAAAAAGTATAAAGAAACGCTCACGGAAAACAAGAACCCAGAAGGTCACACTGAAACGGTCTGTGGTTGAAGAATCAATGACAGATATAAGTAAGTTAAACACACAGGTCAATATTCGACAGCATTTTAATCGCGGGAAACCTGACGGCCTTATGCTAACACGTATTAAACCGAGATCCATTTTTAGAAAAATGGGACTTCGAAATGGAGATGTCATTACAGGCATTAGTGGTGAGAAGATCGAAGCCGTGGGTGATGTAAATAAACTGTATGAAAGTCTGAAAAAATCGGAAAAACTATCACTTCAAATTAAAAGAAGGGGACGTGAAAAGACCATTGAGTATACGATTAAGTGATTAGAAGTGAAGGGGGCACTTTTCCATAACCTGAAATAATGCCCCGAATTATTTTAGTGTTTACGCTTTTTGAACATTCTTTGCAGCAGGACCGCGATCCCCATCTTCAATATCAAATACCACCCGGTCACCTTCCGAAAGTGTTTTGAAACCTTCCATGGTAATTGCTGAATAATGAACAAACAAATCTCCACCATCTTCCTGCTCAATGAAGCCGTACCCCTTTTTGTCACTAAACCATTTTACAATTCCGTTTGCCAAAACAATAATCTCCTTTCAATACCTAATAAGGACCGGGAACATGCACAGGTGAAACAACCCATCTGGTTTTCAATTGGATTTGATCGACTCGGACAAGCAAATCTATGGAAAAACGATGTTCTTTTACGAGGATTATGCAATTGAGGATCGGACATTGATAATTTGCTATTGAAATGAAAAACAGAAAAATGTATTCCCGTCCCAAATTATGGCCCCAAGCTTCAGGCTACCACGTCGGCGAAAGGAACCGTTATTTTAACGAAACCTACCCGTAAACATTTAGGGGCACCTGGAGTTAATCTAATACAGATATTTTGTATAAATCAAGAAAAAAATGTCCTTCATTTAAAATACAGCGTTTTTTTTCATTTTTTCTTTGGAAAAGTGCAATAATTTAAACTTAGAACATTGCTTTGATATAAAGGATTAGAACCGTGATGGTAAAGGCCAGCTTAATACAGGCGCCCATGATGTTTCCCACAAAAACACCCCATCCGGCGCGCAATGCATCTTTTCCGTCTTTCCCTTCGATAAGCTCACCGGCAATTGCCCCGAGGAATGCTCCAACCAGCATGCCCCATGGCGGAATTACAAAGAACCCGACAATCATACCAACTACAGAACCCAGGATACCTAGTTTTGAAGCGCCGAATTTTTTTGCCCCTGCCGCAGGAACAATATAATCAAGAACAGAGATTACTGCTGTCAGGCAGCCCATAATTACCAGGAAAGTCACTGAAAAAGGTTCCCAGGACTTTGAATAGGAAATGATGATCAGGGATAAAAAACCCAGGATCGGACCCGGTATAATGGGTAACACACTGCCGATCACACCGGCGATTGAAAAAAGAAGTCCAATGATTATTAATGCGGTTGTCAAATCATCCCCCGGTTTATGTGAATATCAGAGTGATGGAAGCGGTTTCAAAATGCATGGATCAGGGTTTTATCCATGATTGATTCAAGGCCGGTCACTTTTGCCACCACCGTATTTGCTGAATCCAAAATGGTGATATCACCGGTCATTTTATGTTTGCCGGTTTTCTTTACAATGAGTATTGCTGTAATACCTTCTTCAGGAAAACGGTTAAGGTACTGACGGTAAGAGGCGCAGTAACTTGGAAGCGCAACAGCACCCATTTCCTCAAAACACCAGACAATGGCCATTTGAAACGCACAATCAAGAACCAGGGGGTCGCCGATCCATTTATTTCTAAGGGGTTCGGTGGTCCATTTATCAGGGGAAGGGGCGGAAGAAATTTTAGATACCATACCTTTGTGAGACAGGTGCTCGATTTCTTTGATACCGTGGAGTTCGGTTCCATGGAAAAGGATTGCCTCATAGATTTCTTCCGGTGTTTTTGTATATTCTTTGGTTGACAAGTATTCTGGAATTTTAAATATCGGAGGTTTCGAAAGATTATCGACCAGTATTGCCCGGGCACTTGAATGTATAATCTCCCTGTTATCCTTAACCCCGTTTCTCAGCTCCACGTCCAGTTCAAACGTTTTGCCATTTTTACGGGTTTTCCCTGTCATGAGACGGATCATTTTTCCTTCCGGATCGATTTTCATACCGCTTAATAATCGAAAATCATCAAGACCGTAAAGGAACAGGCCGGGGTTATCATGAAGCGCGCCATGCCCGAACCATTCCGACATCAACGCGAAAGGAACAACCGGTATACCATCAAGGACATGAGATTGAAGAATGGGATATCTGTCCAGATCGACTTTTTGTTTAAAAGCAAGGGAAAGTCCATTATTCTTTTTAGAAACGTCCGGGTTGGCTGACGTATCGGAAGTTTCATGCGGATCGGAGTCAAGAATACTGCCAATAACAACCTCAATATCATGGTTTTTGTTCTCCATCATTTCGTTCAGCAGCATTCGTGTACCCACTTCAACGGGTATAAGATGAATATTGTTACGAGTGAACTCACGTTTGAGTGCCGGTGATACCATACCGCCGTCCCAGGGACCCCAGTTTATCGATATCATTCTGCAGTCCGTTCGTTTGAACGATTCATACCGGGCAATCTTATTTAATGCTTCATTGGCCATGGCATAATCGGCTTGTCCTTTGTTACCGACACGCGCGGCAACAGAGGAAAACAATATAAAATAATTCAATGGATCCTGTCGGGTGGCTTCAAACAGTACTTCAGCTCCTTTGACCTTTGTTTCGAATACGTTTTCAAACTGTTTTCTGGTTTTATCAACGATCAGATGATCCTCCAAAACACCGGCACCATGGATTACCGCTTTAATATGCCCGTGGTTTCTACGAATGTTACTCAGTATCTCCTTGATTTTTCTATCATTACGTACATCTGCCTGGAAATATAGAATGGTTGAACCGGTCAATTTTAAATGATCGAGTGTATTTAAAATCTCACGGTTTGCCATGTGCTTCTGATATGTGTTTTCAAGCTGCCTGGGGGTGGGCGGTTTATTTTCATATTCATTTGAATAGATGGCCTTTTTAATATCTGATTCGTTATTTAACGGTTTCAGCCAATCGGGTTCAGGTGTCGGGGCAGGGGAGCGTCCCAGGAGCGCAAGAGTGGTTGTGCAATGTTCACACAGGGCTCTGGCAATTTCAGCGGTAATGCCTCTGGCCCCGCCTGTGATAATCATGACATCCTTCGGGTCAAGCATGATTTCTGATTTTTTACCGGAAGAACAGGGTACATGTTTTAATTCAGGTATCACGCGGGAGTTTTCATTGATGCCGATTTCGATGCTGCCGGAACCATCAGGATTTATGACCTCTGTGATTACTGTTTTTGCGATGGATCGATGATCAGTCCATTCCGGTGCAACATCGAAAATATGACATGAAACATTTTCCCATTCTTTTGCGGCGGTTTTGACCAGCCCGGCAAGGGCGCCCTGTTTTGGGTTGTTAATGTGATGGCCTGAAAAGCCAAAGGCGCCGTCAAGCCTTGTAATCACTGTAAAAAATGAATCTCCTTGAGACGCTGAATCAATCAGGCCGGGAGCAACGTGCCGGGTCAGAAAAAAAAGATCTGTTAAATCAGCATTTTTAGTATCTGATTCCATATCCTGGACAATGATGAGCCCGGCGGCATCTGAGAGATAGTCCTTAGTTTTAAGGATATCCGGCGATATGAGAACGGTATTCATATTCAGCAGTTCCAGTTCATCGGCGATGGCAATGGAAAGACCGATCCGGTCATTTGAAATATATATTTTCTTGTTTTCCGGAATATTCAGCTGTTTCCCCGGATTGAATGGTTTTTCTATCGGTGAGACAATATAGCGCTTCACCTGATCCTGAGGGTCGATGTGATCATCTGGATGATTTGGTGGATGATCATCTGAATGATCTGGTGCCTGATTTGGTGGCTGACCTGATGGCTGTTTTACCGATGTATCGGGTATGTTTTTTTCGGGTACTGTTTTAATGGATTGCTGATCGATTTTTTGAGTGGGTTTTTGAGTGGGTTTATGATTGGGTTTTTGATCGGAAAGATATCCGACAATCTGGCCAAGGGTCTTTAAACCACCCATGATATCAGGGGAAATGGTGGGGATATCCGGGATTTTATCTTCAAGGGCTGATAATATTTCAACCCGTTTGATTGAATCGATCCCCAGGTCCGCCTCAATATCCATTTCGAGCCCCAGCATTTCAACCGGGTATCCTGTGAGCTGACTCACTGTTTCAAGGAGGGCATTCTCAATTTCTTTGGAATCGACCAACGAAGTGCTCATTGACTCGGCTGCCGGTGGAGCCGGCTGCGCTTGAGTTGATTCAATTTTTTCAATACCCTGGTTCTCTGTTCCACATTGTTCTGAAAGGTAATCAACGATTTGACCGAGAGTTTTCAGGCTGCCCATGATATCAGGGGAAATGGTGGGTAAATTCGGGGTTTTCTCTTCAAGGGCAGACAGTATTTCAACCCGTTTGATTGAATCGATTCCCAGATCCGCCTCGATATCCATATCCAAACCGAGCATTTCAACGGGATATCCTGTGAGTGTGCTGACCGTTTCGAGTAGAATTTTATCCAGGTCTTTGAACAAAGGTATGGACTGTTTCGGGTTGGTGTTGGAATCCGCTATCTCAGGCTGTTTGCTAAGGTTGGCAGGCGGTTTTTCGGTTTGGATGATCCGGCGTTTTTCTTCAACCGCGGTATTCTTTTCAATACTGGCGGATTGCTCCGGGTCAAAATGATTATCTTCATCAACGTGATTGGGTTCTATTTTATGTTTTGGAGCCGGAGCCGGATCCGGATACGCAACAGGATTGGAGGTCATTCCAAGTGTTGACTCTGCCAGGCGCTGGGTACTTTCCATCATTGTCTGCAGGGTACGGCCGGCTTCCTGCTGGGTTTCCAGGAATTTCTGATGTGTTTTAGCTGTTTGCTGCTGAAGAGCCTGCATTGATCTCAGTCCCTCTTGTACTGTATTTAAGGCATCGGTGACGAAACCCGGGTTTATTGATGCGGGTTTATTTTTCATTTTACTATGATTTCCATTATTTGAACGAGATATGCGGTTTATTTTCGGTTTTGTTACAGTAGCAGTAATGGTATCACCAGGTATCTTCGCAGCCTGGTTCAGCGAACCTGTTTGATTCAGGGCATCGGGTTGATTAAGGGCATCGGGTTGATTCAGCGCATCGGGTTGACCCGTTTGGCGATGGTCAACCGGCATGGATTTTTTTTGCGTTTCTAAACGTTCAGGCGGGTTGAAATTTGCTCCTGAAAGAGGAATATTCATCATACTCTTTTTTTGTTCAATGCTGGTATTTTCCCATTTATTCAGTTGTACAGGGTAGCCAAGCGCTGAAATACGACAAAGTGCTGAAGCGAGATCGGATAAGCCAAAACGGTGTCCAGAGGAAGAATCTAACGCGATGGCCTGGAAGTCATTGCCGTTTAATATTGCTTTCACCAGTCCGGTCAGTACGGGTTTTGGACCGACCTCAACAAAAGTACGAATGCCGGAGTTGTATAAATTATGAATCTCACTTATAAAATCGACGGGATGAATCAGGTGCTCTGAGAGCAGTTTTTTCGTTTCCTCCTGATTATCCGGATACGGCAAACCCGTTGTGTTTGAAAAGACAGGTATTCTGGCCGGTTTAAATTTGATCTTTTCCAGAACGGAAAGAAATGGTTTTTTTGCGTCTTTGACAAGAGTGCTGTGAAACGCTGCAGATACCGGAAGAAAAATGGTTTTGATCCCCATTTCCTTAAAATATTTTTGAGCAGCAATGACTGCCTCGGTTTTCCCGGATAATACACCCTGATTCGGACTGTTACGATTGGCAAGCACAAGACCAGGATTTTCGTTTTGGAGCAGTTTTTCAATCTCATGTATCGGTGCGCTTACCGCAAGCATGGAACCTTTTTCCCCGCCATTCTTTCCGGCTGAGGCCATAAGATTTCCGCGTGATACAGCAAGCTTGAGAAGGGTCCTTTCGTCAATCCTTCCCGCGGCATGAAGAGCCGTTAATTCACCAAAGCTATGACCACAGACAGCATCCGGTTTTACGCCGAATTTTTTGAGCACTTTCAGCATCCCCAGACTGACTGCGCCTATGGCGGGTTGTGCAATCCGGGTGTTGCTCAAGGTTTCATGCTGAATTCTTTTGTCATCATCGGTTTGAGCCGGAAACGGGTATATGTGATCAGTCAATACGGTCTTTTTACTGAATATCGTATTTATATTTTCCAGAACATTAAACGCTTCAGGAAAACAGCAGACTATGTCACGCCCCATGTAGGGATATTGGCTCCCCTGGCTGGGAAAAATGAAAGCCAGATCACCGGTTTTTTTTGATTCGCCGTAATACAGATCCCCCAGGTTGAAGGTGTCTGTGCCCCTGTTGGAATCCATCGTGTCTATGGCCCGCATGAATAGATCAGGTACTTTTTCCGGTTCAATCATGTGATAATCAACCACAATTAAAAGACGGTGCATTTCTTTATGTGAGAAAGATTCTCTTGAATTGTGAGCCTCAATCGCAATTTGTTCCTGCGAACCATTGCTATTAAGGAATTTCAATAGATGTTTAAGCTGATTAATCAGATCATTGCGCGATGAAGATGAAAACGAAAAAATCTCAATCGAGCCGTCCCATCCGGTATGCGTTTTATCGGGTTTGTATTCTTCAATCACCGCGTGAAAATTACTACCGCCAAACCCAAATGCGCTGACACCCGCGCGGCGCGGATGATTTTCTGATGAAAACCAGGGGCGGTTGATTGTATTCAGGTAAAATGGGCTCTTATGAATTTCAAGTTTTGGATCCGGTGTACCGACTTTAATGGTCGGAGGCAAAACTTTATTGTGCAGGGCGAGGGCGACTTTAATCAATCCGGCAGAACCGGCCGCCGCCTTTGTATGGCCAATCATGGATTTTACCGAACCCAGCGCGCATTTATGGCCGTTTACAGATGCGTTTCCAATGACATTGTTCAACGCCTGGAATTCGGTATAGTCTCCCGCTCTTGTACCTGTACCATGGGCTTCGATGAGTTCAACTGTGGCCGGGTCAACACCGGCATCTTGATAGGCAGCGGTAAGCGCTTTTGACTGGCCTTCCATATTGGGCGCATAGATACTCTGGGATTTACCATCGCTTGAACTGCCAAGTCCTTTAATCACAGCATAAATCTTGTTTTTGTCTTTTTCCGCGTCTTTTAAACGTTTTAAGACAAAAATTCCGATCCCTTCTCCCAATACTGTTCCATCTGCATCTTTAGAAAAAGGTCTGGCATCACCTGAAGGCGATAAGACATGGGTTTTGGAAAAGCACATATGCATGAAAATATCATTCAATGTATCCACACCCCCGGTGATAACCATATCGCTGCGGCCGGTTGAAAGCTCAAGCATGGACAGGTGAATCGCACTCATTGAACTGGCGCACGCCGCGTCAACCACACAATTTGTTCCGCCCAGGTCAAGACGGTTGCAAATCCTGCCCGCGACCACGTTTCCTAAAAGACCCGGAAAGGAATTTTCCTGCCATTTAACATATGAATCGGAAATTTTTTGAATCACTTCATCCGCTGTTTCATCAGATACACCTGAGGACAACAGGGCTTTGCGCCATTTGGGGTGTCCCAGTCTTGTGCTTAAAGGAATGACCAGTTCCTGTGTGCCGGTAACACCAAGGATTACACTGGTCCGATCACGGTTAAAATCCTGACCATCTCCGTACCCGGCGTCGTCGAGTGCGGATTTGGCAGCCACCAGGGCAATCAGCTGAGATGTATCGGTGGCTTCAAGAGTATTCGGAGGAATGCCGAATCCGGCGGGATCAAAAGAAACCGGAGGGATAAATCCGCCGCGTTTACAATACACATGGTCTTCCTTGTTAGGATCTTCATCAAAATAATCATCGGGTGACCAATGGGTTTCGGGGACTTCTGTAATTCCGTCTTCACCGTGAAAAATAAGACGCCAGTATTCTTTTAAACCGGATGATCGCGGAAAGAAACATCCAATACCGATAATTGCGACCGGTGAGCCGGTTTGATCCATTTTTTCTTTTGATTTCAAATGATAATCCTTCAATTTTTGTTAGTTTTTTAACCGTTTCTATAAATGATTATAGATTGATTTGCAAGGATTTGACAATAAAAAAAATAGTTGTTATATTAGTATATCAACTTAATAATCAATCTCTATGATAAAATATTACACAAACAGGGAATTGTCCAGATTTTTAACAATAAATCTTGCCAAATGGAAGAGGTGGTCTCGAGAGTTCCTTCCCCCGGATCCACTGGGCGGCATGCAGTCCGGATATGCCCGTCAGTACAGCATTGATAAGGCGTTTACAGTTTTTTTAGGAGGACACCTGGTTTCTGATTTAAAATATTCAATACCGGAAGCAAAGAGAATATTAAATAACCTGGAAAAATGGTTGAAAGGAACCGGTTTTTATTTAATCACCGGGGTAGAGGACGAATATCAAATAAAGGACAATGTTATAGAATATAGAATCTTAATCAGGCAAAACAGAAATATGCCGGATATGGATTCGAAATTTGATTACAGGGTCCAGGGTCTCATTGAAAGAAAACGAATCAAGCATAATGGTTCATACCTCTGGGATGAAAAATATATCGAAACAATGATTTTAAATGAAGAAAACAACACCGATGAGGAATTAAGTCATACAAGGCAGCTTGATATTACGAGA
The DNA here is from genome assembly GCA_030593645.1 of Deltaproteobacteria bacterium. Lineage (GTDB taxonomy): Bacteria > Desulfobacterota > Desulfobacteria > Desulfobacterales > JAUVGT01 > JAUVGT01. Next base: position 15,958 of record JAUVGT010000008.1, on the reverse strand, counting down.
ATCCTGGAGTTTTTTATCAAACGGGTCGGGCTTAAAAAGAGTATATACAGGGTGTTCTCGTGATAGAGGTTTTAATTCGGAATTCGGGGTCGGTATCGCAATCGTTTTTTATTTATCGGCAGAACTGTCCAGCAGATCGTTTATGTCTGATAGAGATAAAGGATTAATTTTTTCCACGGAATGGGGCAGGTTGAACCCCTGACTGCGAAGCCAGTTTATTCGTGTGGCGACGGAAGCACCATATAGAAGATTCATCGCAACGGTTACAACATTTCGATTTTCAGGTTTTTCCAGAAATGTTCCTTTTGCCCACTCATTAAACGCGCCGATGGCAGGACCGCACCATATCTGGTAATCGATTGTCCGCGTTTCTTCTCCTTTATTTGCCCAGGTTGAAGATTGGCCGAGGTAAGATCTGAAAACCAGTGCCATCTTATGCTTATCATCTTTTTCTGCTCGCTGAACCTGTTTTGGATCGCGGATTTCAAAAAATGTTCGGGTTCGTTCCCATGTTTCCTGAAAATTCATACGAAAAAAATCCCGTTCAAGCAGTAATCGTTCATTTTCAGGAATTTCATCCAGGGAGTTAAATGTGCAATAAAGATCATACAGCTTGGCGGCCCTGAACGCGAACATCGTACCTCGTTTTAAAACCTGAACTTTGATGCCCATTTCAAACATATCCGCAGCCGGAGCCATGGTTACATCGGCCTGTACAGCGCCGGCAAGCATGGAACAGACTTTTTCGGAAGTACCGGCTTCAATACAGGATTGATTTATAGAGCCGGTTAGAATAAAATCAGCGCCAAGTGCAAAAGCGGCAGCTGCCGTTTCAGGTGTGGAAATTCCTCCTCCAAGCCCGACACAGACAGGGTTTTCATAATTGTATTGTTTAACGATTTCATTTCGCAGAGCCAGCATTGTGGGAAGGAGTGTAATCGCAGGCTGATTGTCCGTATGACCGCCGGAATCCGCTTCAGCGGTCAGATCATCAGCCATAGGAACAGATCGTGACAGGATCGATTCCTCTTCAGTGATCATTTCATGTTCAAGAAGCTGATTTAAAAATTTTTCCGGGGGGGGGGATAGAAATTTCCTTGCGACTTCGATTCTTGATACCTTTGCAATGATTCGGTTTGGGCAGACAATATTGCCGGTTGCGTCCCGATGTATTCCTTTAACCCTGAAATAGATTAAAGGAAGTGTCAGGTCCAGAAATGCTGAGGCGCTGACCAGTCTGATATTGTATTTTAAATAGAGATCGACCGTGGCGACTTCATGCTCCGGGTCCGCGGGACTGTGTATCAGGTTGAATCCGAATGAATTATTTTTTGATTTTTCTTTAAGGTCCAATATGGCGGTTTCGATTTCATCGAGGGGGAGTCCCCCGGCACCAAAAAAACAAACCATCCCTGCAGAGCCTGCTTCTGTAACCATATCGACTGACGAAATTCCATTGGCCATGGCTCCCATAATGTACGCGTAACGAAGATTATGACGATTTTTAAAAATCGAACTTCCGAGTTTTTCAGGGGACAGGGGAGGAAGATAAGCAAAAAGAGGCAGCATGCTTTCTTCTGAAACACTGCGGTTAAGATTCGAATCCGTTAATATGGCTCTTCCGCCGATTCCTGCTGCGGGTTGACCATTGTAATCAATAAGAAAAAATGGATCCGAGACCTTGAATAAAGCGGATTTGATTGCCTGGATACCGGTTTCCAGTTTTCCGTTTTCCTGGATCCACCATCCCTGTTGTTTTAATTCTCCATATGAAAGATTCAATTTGGTTACTCCGAGTTCAATATATAAACTGCAATAATTAAACAAAAATATCATTTGTGTCAAGGCCGATAAAACCTCAACCCCTGGGATGAAATTTTTCATGCATTTTTTTCAGGCGTTCTTTTGCCACATGAGTGTATATCTGGGTGGTTGAGATGTCCACATGTCCAAGCATAATTTGGACGGAACGCAAATCAGCGCCCCCCTCAAGAAGGTGGCTTGCAAAGGAGTGCCTGAGACTGTGCGGATAAACAATCTTTTCTATGCCGGCGAACCGGGCATATTTTTTAAGAAGTTTCCAGAATCCCTGGCGAGTCATCGGTTTTCCCGCCCGGGCGGCAAAAACGTATGGACTGATCAAATCTTTGGTGAGTAATGGTCTTGCCGCATTTATATATTCGGAAACCTGTTTTCCGGCAACCATTCCAAAGGGAACGATTCTCTCCTTTGAACCTTTACCCATTACTCTGACAAAACCGGCTTCCAGGTTGATATCCGTCAGCTTCAGATTAATCAGTTCAGATACCCTGAGACCGGACGCGTAAAGCAGCTCAAGCATGGCCAGGTCCCTTTGTCCGATTGGTTTACGGGTATCCGGTGCTTTTAACAGCAATTTGATTTCACTAACAGAAAGAACATTTGGCAGCTTAAGACCGATTTTGGGAAGATCGACCAGGGCAGCAGGATCGAGGGTGATGATTTTTTCCTGGACAAGGAATTTGTAAAATCCCCTGAGCGTGATAATGTGTCTGGCCCTTGATCTGGCCGATAGTCCTGAATCTCGCATGGTAATGAGATACTTCAGAATGATCGGGGTGTCAGTTTCAGATATGTTTTTAATTTTTCTTTTGTTGAGAAATTCAATAAAGCGCCTAATATCGCTGCTGTAGGCTGTTATGGTTTTTTCAGCCAGCCCTTTTTCAACGATCAGGTAATTCAAATACTGATCGACCAGGATATCGTTTGAATGGGGTTCATTTGTCATATCTGGAAAAGATTACTTTTTTAGCCGCGTATTTTCGCGGACCTGTCCGCCATAGCCAAAGGCGACGGTGGATTAACACAGATTTAAAAAAACTCATCTCGCAGGCACACCCTCTGCGTCATTGCGCCTCTGCGAGAGTTTTGTGTTTTATTTTCCTGCTTATACTTCAACGATATAATGATCCAGATCGAGTGTATTCAGCACTTCAGCCCCATCATCCCTGACAACAATCATATTTTCAAGTCGAACACCGCCCCATCCCGGAATATAAATTCCCGGTTCAACCGTTGATATCATCCCGGGTTCAAGTATATATTCTTTTATCGGACCGAGACTAGGCGGTTCATGAACTGAAAGGCCGGTGCCGTGTCCCAGTCCGTGACCGAAGTGTTTGCCATATCCTTTTTGATCGATATGATCCCGGGCGATTTTATCTATGGATTTTGAACTTACACCGGGTTTTATCGCGTCAATAGCCATGCGTTGAGAATCATAAACAATTTGATATATCTTTTCAAAATGATCATCCGGTTTTCCAAGGGTCACTGTACGTGATGTGTCCGAACAGTAACCGTCTATTTTCGCGCCCCAGTCAAACAGGAACGGTTCACCTGGTTTAATTTTTCTTTTACCCGGTATCGCGTGGGGCATGGCACTATTCGGGCCGGATGCGATAATTGGTGTAAAAGAGAGTGCATCCGCACCGGCTTCCCGGATATTCTTCTCCAGAATCCAGGCGGTTTCCGCTTCGGTTATACCGGGTGTTATCGATTTTAAACATTCAGTAAACGCGGTTTCAGCGATGGCAGTCGCTTTTTTAATCGATTCGATTTCGGGCTCGCTCTTGTTTACCCTCAGCTTTTCAACCAGTTCTTTGACAGGTACCAGTTCAATTTCAGATCCCGCTTTTTTCAATTCTTCCTTTATAATATCGTATTGCATAACCGCTAAACGAGCGGATTCAAAGCCAAGTTTTTTCGTATTCAGGTTACCCAAAATCGTCGAAAGCTCTTTTACCAATCCTTCTTTATATTGAATAATTTCATACTGAGGGGATTCAATCTTTGCCTGTTCATCATACCTTGAATCAGTGGCAAGGATAAGAGATGTTTCGGTAATGAAAAGTATGCCGGCTGTTTCATCAAACTGTGAATCGCCGCCTGTAAAACCGCTCAAATATCGGCGGTTTTCTTCCACAAGAACCATAAACGTATCAAAATTTTCTTTTGCAATCAGTTTTCTAAGCCGATTAATTCTGTCATTAATTATGTCTTTCACCAATATATCTCCCATGTTTTAGAAATGGCTAAAATGATCTCAGTATTTTATCTATTATTCTCGCCAAGGCGTAAAGAAAAGCAGTTTTTTCAAATTGCCCGTATAGCTTGCTTTGCAGGCACCCCCTTTGCGCCTCTACGAGAGATTTTTATTTGGTTTTGTTTAGGGTTCGCGTAAAAATAAATTCACAAATTTTAAGGGTCGAGGCGCCCAGTCGGCAAGGCGCAAAAGCGCAGAAATATCAAGCATATTTCGAGCTTTTGCAACACAGTCGAATGGGATGATTCGCCCTTTAAAATGTGAAGTTATTTTTACGCGAGCCCTTAGATTACACTCTATTTATCCGACAATATAGGTTCCTGTTCCAACCGCAATAAGCAGACCCTGATCATTATGCATCTCCATACGGGTTACAGACACTTTTTTACCGGCCCGCATGATTGATGCCGTTGAAATAAAATAACTGCCCTGGCCTGGCCTCAAATAATCAACCCGAAGGTCTATTGTTCCCAGCCGGGTGAGATTTTTCTCGATCTGCTCCATGGGCTGATTGAGTGCTTTTTGAAGCAGGCTGATTGATGCCATTAGGCCGCCGGTAGCATCGAGAACCGATGATATTACCCCACCATGCAGGATTTTCTGCATGAAATTTCCCACCAGCTTTTTTCGCATTTGAAATTTTGTGGAGACACTTTCTGTATTTATTGATTCGATCTTCAAACCCAAAACCGTGTTGAACGGGATTTTTTCCTCATACATTTTACATAGTTCCCTGGACAGCCAGTCAAAATCCAGTTTTTTATCCGTCATCAATCAAACCTCATATTTATTTAATTATGATGGCCCCGTAAAAAGTCCGAATGAGACGGTTTCGTAAAAAGTTCAAATTCAAGGCGTGCAAATTTCGTAATCATGAAGCGTACTTATAGTACGTTGAATGATTGCGAAATGCAGCACAACGCAGAAGTTGAACTTTTTACGAAACCGTCAATTATGATAATGAAAAACAGTAAAAAATTAAATTGATGGTCTCTTAAAAAATCATCTTTAGCGTCATTCCGGCGGAGGCCGGGCACGTCGTGAAGCTTTAGCGCTATCCAGTAAATACAAACACTTTAGGACTCAGGCCTTCGCCGGAGTGACGGGAAAACAGACTTTTTACGATAACGTCGAAATTAGATAGCATATAATAATATCGAATTCAAAGTATAGAATTGAAAAAGATTTTAAACCCACTTATGATGGTCTCGTAAAAAGTCCGAATTAGACGGTTTCGTAAAAAGTTCAAATTCAAAGCGTGCAAATTTCGTAATCATGAAGCGTACTTATCGTACGTTGAATGATTGCGAAATGCAGCACAACGCAGAAGTTGGACTTTTTACGAAACCGTCACTTCTAATATGTAGGGGCAGGTTCTAAACCTGTCCTTCATTTATGAGATATCACAAAAATAAAAAGGGCGGATTTGGAATCCGCCCTGTGGAAGATCTATGCAGTGAACCCGTTTTTGACTTTTTACGAGACCATCAGGAATGACTTTCAATTTCTTTTTGCAGCTGTACGGATGAATCCATTAAATATAATTCATTTTGATTGATCGATAAATCCTCAACCAGAAGCTCCAAACCGGAGAGTTTTGAAAAAAAGCCGTTCGCACCCATATCCAAAGCCTCGGAAATGTATTCATTTTCAGCATGCAGGCTTAACACGATAATGCGGGTCTGCGGCAGGATATTTTTGAGTGTACGAATAAGCTTCAAACCGCACATGTCCGGCAGAGAAATGTCCATAAGGATAAGATCTGGGCTAAGCTCAGTTGCCATTTGAAAACCTTCAAGACCGGTCTCGGCATCACCAATGATCTCATATCCGAAGATCTTCCCAATTATTGTTTGCAAGGCCTCGTGAAACAGGGGATACTCATCGATAACAAGAATGCTGGTATTTTTCATCTGATCCATTTGTATAATATTACCCTGATTATGATTAATGTTGTTTCTGATTTCTAAACTAAGCCTCTTTGGAAATAATCACAATGATATGGGTCACACCGAATGTGTGAAACGTGTCACAGTTTTATCACTCATTCTGTCATTTAGTGTCGGAATGAAGCAAAAAGGTTCATTAATTTATTATCCCGTAAATATAAAATACTATTGGGTCTGATTAATACGTTTGATATGACGTTTTGGTCACATCAAATATAGTTTTTTTTTGATGTGCCTTCAACGCTTTCACCCCTGTAAATGTCCAAATACCCCATGCTGACCGAATCTAAAGCGTTTTGAACTTAAATTTTATGCAACGCTGGGGTTGACTTTAAATCGTAATCTGTTAATTACAAACCTGTCTTTTAAATTATTGGAAAGGAATTGAGCCATGGCGACAATGAAAGCACTTGTCAAATCCAGGCCTGAGAAAGGACTCTGGCTGGAAGAAGTGTCGGTCCCGGAATCGGGTATCAATGATGTGCTGATAAAAATTCAAAAAACCGCAATATGCGGCACAGACGTTCATATTTATAACTGGGATGAATGGGCGAAAAAGACAATCCCTGTACCCATGCATGTGGGGCATGAATTTGTCGGCAGGGTTCATGAGGTCGGCAGCAATGTCCATGATCTCAAGCCCGGTGATCTTGTTTCCGGTGAAGGCCACCTGGTATGCGGTCACTGCAGGAATTGCCTTGCGGGAAGAAGACATCTTTGCATGAACACCAGCGGTGTGGGTGTGAATCGTTCAGGGGCTTTTGCCGAGTTTTTATGTATTCCGGTAACCAATGTATGGTATTGTGACCCGGGTATATCGACCGATGTAATCGCGTGTTTTGACCCCCTGGGTAACGCGGCACATACAGCCCTGTCATTCGATCTGCTCGGAGAGGATGTGCTGATTACCGGCGCGGGTCCAATCGGCTGTATGGCTGTTGCCATTGCCAGGCATGCGGGCGCGCGGCATATCGTTGTAACGGATGTGAATCCATTCCGGATTGAACTCGCAAAAAAAATGGGCGCGTCATTGACGCTTGATGTCCGCAGTGAAAGCATTGAAGATGCCCAAAAAAAACTGGGTATGAAAGAAGGATTTGATGTCGGCCTTGAAATGTCCGGAAATCCGCTTGCGCTAAAGTCCATGCTGGTAAATATGTGCCATGGAGCAAAAATCGCGCTCCTTGGTATTATGCCGCAGGATACGGAAATAGACTGGAACATCGTGGTTTTTAACGGCCTTACAATCAAAGGAATCTATGGACGCGAAATGTATGAAACCTGGTATAAAATGACATCAATGATTCAGACCGGTCTCGATATATCATCTCTGATAACACATCATTTTCATTATACCGAATATGAAAAAGGTTTTGAAGTCATGAGATCAGGGAATTCCGGAAAAGTGATTTTAAACTGGGACGGTGAGTAGCTTGATCTATTAATGATTTATATTTGACGGTTTCGTAATCCGCCGTAGGCGGACCAACTTCTGCGTTGTGCTGCATTTCGCAATCATTCAACGTACGATAAGTACGCTTTATGATTACGAAATTTGCACGCCTTGAATTTGAATTTTTTACAAAACCGTCTAATTCGGACTTTTTACGAAACCATCATATTTAGGAGAATACATATGCCGCTTGAAAAATTGAACCAAACCCTGGTGAGGGAAATTATAAATCTGAAAGAAGAGGGACGGGCAAAAGCCGATGAGCGGGTCATCGTGGATTATTTACCCCCTAAAGGGGACAAGGGCCCGCGATATAAATTGAAAGGTGTGGATCGGGATTTTATCAGGCTGAACTCGAACAGTTATCTTTCCCTGGCGGATCATCCGGAGATGATCGAGGCCGCGGACACTGCTACCAGGGAATTCGGTGTAGGACCCGGCGCTGTGAGATTTATTGACGGTACATTTAAGTACCATATTTCTTTGGAAGAGCGAATCGCGGATTTTGTGGGTAAGCCGGCAGCAAAGATTTTTAATTCAGCATACACCTCAAATTGCGGCCTGTCCCTTGCTATCGGCAGCAAACAGACCCACTGGATCGGGGATGAACTCAATCACAATAGTATCATCCGGGCAATGAGAATTGCCAATGTTCCCAGCAAAAACAAGGGTATATACAAACACAACACTATGGAAGACCTGAAGCGGTGTCTGAATGAAATCCCGGATGATATTGAACGTGTGATCGTCATATTTGACGGTATTTTCAGTATGAGGGGTGATTACGCGCCGATTGATAAAATCAAAAAAATTACAGATCCATATGATTCAAAATTTAAGGACGGAATCATTACAGTTGTCGACGACTCTCACGGCATCGGCGCGTACGGCGCGACCGGACGCGGCACACCTGAATTCTCCAGTGAATCTCCGGATATAATAATCGGTACATTTGGAAAAGCGTTTGGAGTGAATGGCGGGTTTATCGCGGCCAGTGAGTCGGTGATTGAAGCGGTGCGTCAAATGGCCGATACTTATATTTACACAAATCCGTTGAGCGTCGCCGATTGTGCCGCTGCAAGTAAAGCGCTTGATATATGTGACAGCCCGGAAGGCCTCGAACGATTGGATAATCTTAAACAACGGGTGAACCAGTTCCGAATCGGCATTGAAAAACTCGGCCACGAATCGATCCCGGGTCATCATGCGGTGATTCCCCTTCTGGTAAGAGATACCGCCAAAACGCATCAGCTGGTGAAATATTTTTTTGAAAAAGGTGTACTGGTTGTGGGTCTCACTTTTCCGGTGGTTCCCCGCGGTGATGAAACCATCCGTTTCCAGGTTAACGCGGCTCATACTGAATTTGACATTGACTATGTACTGGGTGTATTATCAGAATTCAAAAAATGATGATGAAGACCATAAACGCTCTTTCGTTATAGACCTAAAATAAGGTGAAAAATATGATTTTCACAAAAGCCATTACAAGAAAACCGGGAAAAGATTTCGCCGGGGGAATGACCACATCCAATCTCGGACCGCCGGACTTCAAGACAATTTTCAAACAGTATGATGCCTATGTCAATACATTGAAATCAATTGGAATCGATGTGGTAGAACTTGATCCTCTGCCGGGCTACCCGGATGCCTATTTTGTTGAAGACATGGCAATTGTCATGAAAAATATAGCCGTTATCACCAACCCTGGAGCGGATTCAAGAAAAGGGGAAGTGGATTCAATCGAATCAATCCTGGCCATGTACCGTCGTACGGTGCATATTGAAGAACCCGGTACACTTGACGGCGGAGATGTGCTTGCGACGGGAAAACATTATTTTATAGGAATTTCTGAACGCACAAAGAAGGAAGGGGCAGAACAGCTCGGCCGGATACTTGAATCAAATGGCAATTCATGGTCTGCAATTAAGGTCCAATCAGGACTTCATTTAAAATCCTGTGTCAATTATATTGGAAACAATACACTGTTGATCACAAAAGCGTTTTCTGAATTTGAAGAATTTAGTGGATATGATAAAATCATTTTAGACGAAAATGAAGAATATGCCGCCAATACTCTTTATATCAACAACACCCTGATAATCCCAAAAGGTTTTCCCGAAACAAAGAAAAAACTTGAAACTCTGAATAAAAAAATCATTGAGCTTGACGTTAGTGAAATGAGAAAGATGGACGGCGGATTAACCTGCCTTTCACTCAGGTTCTAAAAGTGATTTGATATTACTTCTTTTCAAAGAGAATGACCTCCATCATTATGTCCGCACTGAGATGACACTATCAAAAAAATTCTTTATCACGAAAACACGAAAGTTTGAAAACACGAAAAAAAACATAAAAACATATTTATAAAAACTTTCTTTGCCCCTTCTTTCATTTTTCGCCCTTCTTTTCATGTCTATTTTCAAATCCATTCCATGCACCGTCCTTAAAAAAATATCAAACGAGAAATAAATAAGCCTGAACAGAAGTTCAAAATATTGAACAAAATTTGATAGACAATGTAGTACTTTTTGGTTTAAAAATATGAACCTACTGTATCCAAAAGGAGAAAAACGGTTCAATAATTCAGAATTTTGATGCAATGGAATAATAGAATAACAGAAAAAGGAATATTGATTGATAAATGAAAAAAAACAAAAAAATAATGTATAAATAAATTGACAGTTGATTATAAATATGTATATAGCTTCCCCTCAGAAATATGTTAAAATTACAAATTTTTTTACGCTGAAAAAGAATCAAATGGAATCTACCCCAGCGTTGCATAAAATTTTAGTTCAAAACGCTTTATATTAGGCCATCAAGAAATGTTTTTGGGCCGAATATTTATGCAACGTTGGGGTCTATACTGTAGAATACTCTTATTAATTTACCAAAAATTATATGACGGGTTAAACGCAGAAAAAAAGAATTTTAGACCTAATCAAATAATAATTTATCTTTTGATGCTGATAACTGAAATAACAAATATATAAAGAGGTAGGGTTATGGGTTTAAGAAGTCTTAAAAGGCGATACCGAAAGAATTGCAGCTATCTGGTTCTTTTTATTATAGCTCCTTTATTACTCTGTTCAGTAAACATTTCATCAGCACAGGATACTTTTACTGCCGAAACTTTGATTAATTACGAAGATGTGACGGTGATGGAAGTCGCAGGCAGTTATGATACTCCCTCGAAAGACAATCCTGACAATGCCATCTCTAGGCGAATCATCGCAAAAGAGTTCTATAAAACCCATGATGACACGTACGATTTTTTGGTTATATTTTCAAACTTTAATTTCCAGATGCCAATCTGCGAAATTGCCGGTGAACAGGTAACAGCCGCCGGTTTTTTTAGCTCGATAAAAAACCATACAGCGGGTATCGGAAGAGATTACTTTGATAACTCAGAAGCCTACGGAAGCAGCGGTAAACTTCAGGGGACCATTGATATGGGGTATCTCGGGGGTAAGGTGATAGATCCGTTTGAACCGGGATTTTCAGATATTATGAGAACCTTCAGCCATGAGATTATGCATCGCTGGTCGGCATTCGTGTATTTCCAGGATGAAAATAATCAACTCAGCGGTGATCTGCTTGGAAGCGATGACGCGCACTGGAGTTATCTTCTTGATACCAAAGGCTCGATCATGTACGGCAACAAGTGGCAGGACAATGGAGACGGCACGTTTACTTCATTACCTGGCCGCAAATATTTAAGTCCTCTTGATCTTTATGTCGCGGGGTTCATCGATAAATCTGAAGTTCCGCCAATGCTCCTGATTGAAAACCCGGATATTAATCATGAAAAAACACCGGAAACCGGTGTCACCATTGAGGGTACGGCCAGAACCGTCACCATAGAAAATATTGTTGCCGCGGAAGGGGAAAGGGAACCTTCTGTAGAGGAGTCACAAAAGAAATTTAAACTCGGTATTATCCTGATTACACGGCACGGCACATTTACAGGGGATGAGGAACTGTATGGTCTCAGGGCGGTGATTAAAAATTCGGTTCTCTGGTTTTCAAGCCTAACGGATGGAAATGGCCAGATTTATATGGATTCAACACCGAATGATGATATTCCGATTAACCCTGGAATCACGCAGCCTCCATACGATCCGCGCACGTCACCGCCTGAAATTGAAGCGGGGCTCAACTGGCTGTTGGCGCATCAGGAGGAGAATGGAAGCTGGCAGGATACGGATCAAACCTCACAGAGGGATACGACAGCTGTTGTTGATACATTGTTTCATTTCCCGGATACAGGCCAGCATATCCAAGACGGGCTGCAGTGGCTTGGTGAAAGGTCTTCAAAGAATAACGATTATCTGTCTCGAAAAATCATTACCTTTAACAAGAATGGGCGGGACACTTCAGAATTACTGGAGAAACTGATTCAACGGCAGAATTCAGACGGCGGCTGGGGCAGTGATCTGGATTACCTGAGTAATCCGCTGGATACTTCTCATGTTCTCAAGGCTCTTGCAGGTTTGGGATATTCAGAATCTCAAATTCTTGAAAATGCAATCCATTATTTAAAAGAAAACCAGAACCCCGATTACGGTTGGGGAAGCATTGCCGCTGACAATCCGGGAAGCGATATCCGAACAACCATCAATGTTCTTCACGCGTTTATTTATTACCAAGCGGAGTGGGAACTTCAGGATGCCATTCAAAACGGCCTGATCTTCCTGTTCGGAAAGCAAAATCCGGACGGCGGTTTTGGAAACAGTCCAAGTACCATCTACAATACCGCAGCCGCAATGGTGCTGTTCAAATCCTTTAGTATCTCAACCGACAGGATCAACAACGCTCTGTTGTATATCCTGGGCCTTCAGTCTGAAGACGGCAGCTGGTACAAAAGTCCGTATCAAACCGCCCTGGCCATAAACACGCTGCTGCTTTGGAACGATTTTATTTTTACTGATCTTGATATCAACCCAATGGATATTACATTCAATCCGCCCACGGTTACAAACACACCCGAGGATATTACCGTTACGGCAAAGATCTGGAACCGGGGTCTGCTCAGGGTCAACGGCGTCAAAGTAGAACTGTATGACGGCGAAGTAACAGAACCGAATAAAGTCGGGGAACAGGTTATCGACATCCGGGAAAAGGCGTTTACCAACGCGGAATTTACAGTCACGATTAACGACGCGGACCCGCATAAATATTTCGTTGTTGTGGATCCGGATGGATTGATAGACGAAACCAACGAAGAAAATAATATATCCTCAATGATTCTGGTCAATGAAACTTGTGACAAGGCGGATTTATTTCTCAGCGTGAACTATATCTCGTTTGTGCCTTCGGAGATCACCCGGCTGCCCCAGGACGTTGAAATCAGCTGTATGGTTCGAAACGCCGGTATTTTGGACGCGGAAAACGTAAAGGTCGCGTTTTATGACGGGGACGATTTGATCAGTGAAACCATGGTTTCCAGTATTGCCGCGGGCGAGGACAGTACGGTAAGATTTACAAGGATCATTACCGACGGCAGTATCCACCGGATCAGGATCGAGGCCGATCCGGACGATACGATTGATGAATGCATTGAAGTCAACAACAGCGCCGTAAAAGAACTCCTGCCTAAGTCCACATATGATTTTGCGGTTGGAGCGGCGGATATTTCGATTACGCCGAACCAGGTGCAGATGCGAGAATCCGTAACCATCGATGCCCGTGTATCCAATTCCGGAACCAGTGACGCGTTTAATGTACCGATCCGGTATTACGTCAACGGCGCTGACGGCCCTCATATCATATATGAAAGTGCTATTACTGTTCTCGCGAACAAGTCAGTGGATCACCAGGTAGTCTGGCAGGCGGATTATGCCGGTGCGAATATGCATCTGTTTGTTCATGTGGATCCGGAAAATAAAATTACCGAGCTGTTCGAAGACAATAACCGGGCATCCGGTATGGTCACCGTGGGTCAGTTTACCGAACCGGACCTGACTCTTTCATACGAAGACATCACGGTTGAACCCGCGATACCCCTCGAAGCGGGAAGCGTCGTGATCACGCCCATGATTAAAAACACCGGGTTTTCCACGGCCGATAATATCGAGGTGCGTTTTTTGATGAAGGTCCAAGGCGCCGATGACGTTCTTTTGGGCACCCAGAACCTGGGATCCCTCCCCGCCGGCCAAAGCGCTCCGGTTCCTTTTACCTGGGCGAATATACCCGTGGCCGGGGAAAAAGTCATTGTTGTCCGGATCGATCCACAGAATGACATTGCCGAGATCGATGAAGAAAACAACGAAACCTTTACCACCGTAGACATTCTCAGCCTTCCGGATCTGGCTGTATCCAAAAACTCAATCGCGTTTACGCCGGAAGCGCCCAGGGACGGGGATGAAGTGACCGTTCGGATCTCCGTTCAGAACCTGGGCGAGCAGTCCGCATCCAATGTCTCCGTGGTGGTCCGGGAAGGCGGCAGTGTCATTGCTGCTCTGCCGATTACGTCGATGCCGGGCAATTCCGAATCGATTGTCAGCCTGACCTACGACACTGCCGATAAATCCGGAATCCGGGAATTTACAATTGCGGTTGACCCGGAAAATTTGATTCTGGAACAGGATGAATCGAACAACACAACGTCCCGATCCTTAGGGATTCAAAACGCGAACCTGTGGCTCAGCGAAACGATTTTTTCTCCCAATGGCGACGGGGTCAAGGACCACACCCAGTTTACATTCCGTCTGGAAGAACCCCGGTCAGTCACTGTGGCTTTTGTCAATAAAAGGGACAGAGTGGTCCGGACGTTTAGCGGGGAAGAGTATGAGAACACCACCGGTGGGGCCGTAATCTGGAATGGTTTTACGGACAAGGGGACGGTGGCCCCGGACGGTGATTATCAGGTTCAGGTCCGCAACGAAGCAGACACAGCCATCGCTATGCTTCTGTTAACCGTGGACAATAACCGCTCATCCCTGGTTGAAGCCATCGGTACGCCATACCTGTATCAAAAAAATCTGACATGCATGCTTCCGAATCTTAGCCGTTGGGAATGGCTGTCGGATGAAAGCGGGATCATTGCCTATGTCTCAAATGTGGATCCGGAAGCCCCGGAATATCCGGACGGGGTATACCTGATCACCCCGGATGGTGAAGATATCACACGTCTGAGCGATTACGGATGGCGAAAAGAAAATGGCACCCAATTTAGTTACTATTATCAGGGTAATGGATTTTCGATTTCTCCGGATGGTAAAAATCTGGCTGTGATGCTGAGGATCTACAACAAAACTGAACGGAGAAATGAGTTTTACGAATTGTGGATGGTTAGTACGGACGGAGAAAGTCAAAATCTTATCAAATCCTACGATTACATCAGTGAAAACACACGAATCACCGATGTTCGCTGGGCCCCGGATTCAAACCGTCTGGCATACAGAGTTTATACCCAGGAGGGCGGGCAAGGGCATGACCAGATCATCATGGTCAATCCCGACGGTTCAGACCCGATTAAAATTCCCGCCCAGAGCAATGAAAGTATACATTTTTTTGAATGGTCCCCGGACAGCCAAAAAGTAGCTTATTACCGCAGCAGCAATTACACGGTTGCAGTTTCCGACCGAGTGGGAAATACCATGGAAATTTTTTCCGGGCATGGATCTCTCAGAGAATTAAAATGGCTCAACAATAATCGATTATACGGGAAACGGTCCTATGGCGTCTGGCTGATCGATGCGGAAGGGGGTGACACACATCACAGATATATCCAATTTAATCTGGACAATGCCCGTCTGAATCAAGTGGCGCTGAATCCGCGGGGGCATTCCATGGCTTATTCCACATTTCCCTATGAAGAAGGCGGCGGTGCACATATCGTGGCATTTAACGGTGATCCCGTGGCAAAGGGTAATGTTAAAGTATATGTGTGTGATTTTGAAAACTCCTGCAGCATGATTTACGAAGAGACCGTATCCCCCTCATACTACGCGCTGCAGGATATCGTCTGGTCCCCGGGCGGAGACAAACTCGGATTTGTCGATCGTTATTACGAGAAGCTGGATTCATGCGATTACAACGGGTATGTGGTCGGGATCGATCCCAAAACTGGAGAGCATCAGGGGTTTAAAGTAACACAGCATGAGAACCCATGCGGTGGAGGTTTCTCCGCTTCTTCGAGCAGTCCGGATCCGGATGACCAGGTTCGGTATCTTGGAATTCTGCAATGGTTTAATGATGACTATTGTCTTATGGGGCATAACAACTTTGGAGTATTTGCCGGGGCACCGGAAGACGGAGAAACCAAATATTTTCCGATTGATAATCGGAGCAGTAATCCAAAATTGTCGGTCCATAACCGGTACTTGACCTATTACCAGGGTGTAGACCGGGAAAGTATCTGCTACGAGAGAGGGAACAGTGATCTCTGGCTCATGGGATCACTTCTGAATATGACCGTTGATCTTCGTGCGGTGAGACAGGAATCTTCGATTTTACTCCGGGGGATCG
>JAUVGT010000098.1 GCA_030593645.1 Deltaproteobacteria bacterium | reverse complement strand
GCTCATTTCGAAAAATATTTCCAGGGCTTCAGAAAATTTCTTGATACGGTAATAAGTTTCTGACAGGTATACAAGCATTTGGGGATCATTGTGCTCTATTCTGTTCTTATTACTTTTATCTCTCCCGGCTTCCATATGTTTTATCGCGTTTGAATAGTTGTGTTTGTAAAGGTAATATCTTCCCAGAGCAAAATTCAATCTCGCAATCGGTCTACCGTCGCCTTTTTGGACCATTGTTGCAGCATTGACCACAATCTGGGGATAATCCAGGTTGTAACGACTGCATGAAAGAAGTATCTCGGTCATAAGACCCGGCTTACCGTTTTGCTTCAAGAGATCATCAAGCTGAGTGACTGCATCTTTCTTTTGTCCGAGAAGATGGGCATTAATTGCTTTTCGAACCTTAACCCTGTTTGCAAGACCGGCAGAGCTGTTCCCGGATCCCAGAAATGCTTCGACTGTTTTTAATGATTGATCGGGGCTATCGTACAAACTATATGCCTCGGTAAGATTAAACTGTGCCAGGTTCTTAATTTTTATATCAGATGAATTCGCCGCGTTTTCAAAAAACCGCAGGCTTGCTTTCCCATTCAGCTCTGAAATGTTTTTAAGAAGCTCGGTATCATAAAACCTGATCGTTTTATTTTTTTTCACGGTCTCGTCACAGAAAACCGCTTTTAAATCGGCTGCTTTAAGCAGTTTAAGTCCGTCTTCGGCCTTACCGGAGCGCGCATAAACTCCGAGAATGTTATTCATGATGTTTATTGAAGGCTTCTGATTTTTAAATGCAGGCAAGTCAAGCGCTTTTCGGCACATATCTAAAGGTTTTTCCTTAAGTCCCAATTTACTGTATGCGGCGGCCAGTGTTGTTAATACAAGCGGATCATCGACATTCAGCTTAGACCAGTATTTATTGGCTTCCTTAGGACTCCCCTGAAGAAATAATATGATACCGATATTTATTTTCGCTATATCCTTATTAACCGGAGTCGTTCTTTTATCTGCCAGATATTTTTTTAAAAATCCCATCCCTTCATCCAGCTTTCCCGATTCCAGAAGTGCCCGACCCAGATAAAATTTTGAAAAACTACTTTCGGATTTTTTGTCTGCGTCAATCAGTTTGGTAAGGTAATCAACATGAACATAAGTGGATATTTTATACAGCTCATAATATAGTTTTGAATTTGCCAGATATACTATTCCGAGACTTAGATTAATCTTATCCCTCTGTATCGCCTGTGATGATGACAGTGAAGAGAGGAGTATATTTGAAGCATCCTCATAATGGTGTTTTTTATACAGCTGCATACCCTGACTAACCGGATCGCTCGCGGCGAATGAATAATCAGTCAGAAAAGCAAATAGAGAGAGAAATAATATTACTTTTTTCATATGTACTCCTGTTAAAGTGACAGCTTTACAAATCAATGGATTCCTATAAACTTACAACGCATTTAACCCGGGCCATCCCCCTTGTGCAAACCTCCGATTAAACCAACACAGGCTAAATTACTCATCCAATTTTGTGATATAAATATGGTCCCATTGTTCTATCTGAGCACGGAACGCAATATTTCCATCCGGCGAGCAGACCACATCATGATTCATTTTTGTATCGGTTTTTATCCTGAATTTGGTCTTGTTTTCAATATTTACCGTATACAGTGGATTATATGCTCGTTTATCATTTTTTACATATACGATTCTTTTACTGTCTGCCATCCAGGCGGGGCCTCGTTCAATATCCGGGATAACATCTGTGGAAACTACCATTTCAGCAAGGGAATCACCTGCTGTAGGGTTGTTACCATCGGCAGCGATCACAATAATCGACCAGCGCTTTTGATCGTTTTCGAGGTTATAATTTGAATAAAACGCAATTTTACTGCCATCCGGAGACCAAACCGGTCTTAAATCATCATAAGTCCACGTGGTCAGAGCTTTTATTGTATTAATCGGATTGTTGATATCTTCGATGAGATAAATATCATGATTTTCATTACTGCCGTAGATCATCACGATCTTTTTACCATCCGGTGACCATTGAGGATAAAGGTATGTTTTAACACCATTCGTTAATTTAACGGTTTCGCGGGTTGTCAGGTCCATCAAGAATATATCCGCTTTCCCGGTTCGTCCAGACACGAAGATGATCTTATTACCCATAGCGGCCCAGTGCGGATGACTGTCCTTTTCATTATGCTCTGTCAACCGGATTGTTGTTTTCTCTCCCAGCTTTTTCAGCAAATACAGGTCATAGTTGCCGCTTCCTCCATTACTCATATATACCAGGCTCGTTTCATCGGGGGACCAGCTGATTCCGGCATTATAACTGATATTGTCAACAATGCCCGGGAAAAGAAACTCCATTTCATCGTCCTCTTCCGGCGGCTGAGAATAAATACGCTGAACAATCGAACCGTCCAGCCGGGAAACAATGATTTCCCGTTTATCACCGATACTACGCTCAAAAGCGAGCAATCGGCCGGATGGCGACCATGACGGATTGGAATCATTACGGCCGGAATTAATTTTTGTTAAACTGTTAACAAAAAGCGGGATGACTTCAACGACCGGTTCTTCTATTTTTTCAACAATTTCCTCTGCTTTTTTTGCTGTTCCATCATCCCCTGGAGTCTCGGTTACTTCAAGTGATTCAGGGGATTCGAGCTCCCCATCACCTGTTTCTCCCTCCTCACCGGTTACCGTAGGAGTATCGGCCTGTTTTTCAGTAGACTCTCCTGTATCCGCTTTCGGGATCTCCTCCCCTTCCATGCTCTCTTCACTAATCGTTTCATCTTCCTGCAATGATTCTTCCAGGGTCCCCTGGGGTTCTTTTTCTAATTCTGTTTCTTCAACTTTATTTGTTTGACCACTTTCTTCCGTTTCTTCAACCGATTCTTCTTCAACTTCATCATCGGATTCCGGCAGGATGATAATTTTCTTTTTTAAAACATCGCCCGGCTGCTCATCGGAAGGGTCCTCACCGGT
Source organism: Deltaproteobacteria bacterium (assembly GCA_030593645.1). Classification (GTDB taxonomy): domain Bacteria; phylum Desulfobacterota; class Desulfobacteria; order Desulfobacterales; family JAUVGT01; genus JAUVGT01. The sequence goes on along the minus strand of JAUVGT010000098.1, from coordinate 9,741 downwards.
TGGCGTTATTTCCTGGCTCGGCTCTTCCGCAGACTCGCTATCATCTGGATCCGACTGAACGGGGTCTGCAGAAAAACCAAGAGTACTGGCTAATACCGCGATTAAAAAAGTGATACAAAAAATCCGGATCATTATACTATCTTTCAAAATTGTGTTTCCTCCGGCTAATTTTTATTCTTGATTTCATTCCAGTATTTTTTTGCCGCGGTTCGATTCTTTTCAAATTCACTCTTTCCTTCCAGTTTCTTCGGATAAAAATCAAAGTATTCCCGCCACGCATGTTTGGCATTGTTTAGCACGGTTCGTTTCTTTGTTGTTAAATATAACTTATGATATGAAATGGCCCGATAATAGTACGTGTCATGAACCGCTTCATCGTATTCATTGCTCGGGAAAAATCGAGTATTCTGCTTTGCTTTGTTCAATTTTTCTATGGCTTTGGCAAAATTCCTTGCCGCACTCAGTTTATCTGTACGAATAAGGCTGTTACCTTTTTCATAATACGCGTGACCTAGATTTGTATAGGTCACTGCATACTGCTTGTAGATAATCTGTCTGTTTTCCGGTAATGATAAAACGTTTTCGAACTCACGTATCGCGGACCCGAAATCATTCTTTTCATCCATGTACAGCTGTGCAAGCCTGTGGTGGGCATTCGAATAATCGGGGTTTCCCTTTTCAGCCTTGGAATAGGCTGCTATTGCTGCGTCTATGCTCCCATTCTTTTCAGCTGTTTTCCCGATTTTCAAATAATCTTTAAGAAAAACAACCATGTTTTCACCGGTAAATTCAACTTCAGATTTATTGAATTCAACAACTTTTTCCCAATCCCGATATTCACCGCCGACCGAAAGTTTTATTTTCCGGAAACCAAAGTTAACAGGTTTTCCGTCTATAATCGGTGTTCTACCGATTTCAACATTATCGACAAATACAGCCGCCTCAGACGGTTCCGATTCAACCTTAAACAACGCGCTGGCAACTTCCAGATTAAACGCCTTTGTTTCCCCGTTTTGGTCAACACTCATTTCCTGGCTGAGCGGCTGGTAACCGTGTCTTGAAAGCAAAATCGTATAGTCTTCGTAAAGCTTTATCGGTACCTCTACTTTCCCGCCTGTTCCGGTTGTACCGACCCATGTATTATTCAGATAAATATTTACACCCCACAATGATATCCCATCAGGCGGAAGCCCTCCTTTGACCGATACGATACATGTGGCTTTTGCTTCTTCTCTTTCCGAATCCAGGTAAATACGGCGAACCATCTTGGCACCGGGCTTTATCTCTTCGGTTTCATCCACACTGACAACTTCAGCCCATGATGCTGATTCATCCGTTCGAACCACCCTGAGTTTCCCCGCTTCATGAAAACCGCTAAACTTTCCGGCTTTGTTGGTATCCACAGCCATATAATTAAATTCATTACCCCGGCTGATCATGTAAGCGTTTTTCGGCAGGTTAATTCTAAAACCTTCATCCTCAGCTGCAGCGACAGCACCTTCAAAAGGAAACTGCGCGACAATACTCTTAACAATAACCTTACACGTCCTCCCGATTCTTTCCTTTGAACTGGATTTGTTGATCTGGCTGAGAATGATTTTTCCATTCGATGTGGTCACTGTTGTTTCAATGATATACCCATCACCGCTCTTTGCCACGCTTCCGGAAACAATCATATCAAGATATCTGATGAGTCTTCTATTTTGCCACCCTTTTTTGGTGGCGGTTTCCATATCCAGTTTGGCTTTCAGCATCATACTGCGAAGTTTTTCTTTTGGCAGCTCACGAAAACTTGAAAAAACAAAGAGATTGTTGCTGATTGCGTCTTCAACTTTAGTCAAAACATCGGTCAGATCTTCTTCAGGTGTGTTATTGACATAATCGTATATACCCACCTTGATCGGTTTTGGGGTGGCAGGGTAGAAAAACTGGAGGATTCTCTGCTTGCCTTTCAATGTAATTGTTTTCTCCACTTCTTCAGGAATATACCCCGGTGCGGATAATTTAAGGGTTACTTCTTTACCCGGAGCTCCGGTATATTTATAAACGAAAAAACCTTTGGAGTTGGTTTTGCCGACCCTCTTATTGTTAATTCTGACAGATATCTTGGATACACCTCTGATGATACCGTAAAAATCAGTTCGGGCGGCGATGGTTACACGGGCCCGTACTTTTTTTACGGCTGGTGTTTCTTCAGTCGCTGCCGGCTCAGCACCCATCTCTTCTCCGGTTGCTTCTTTTGCTGCAGATTCGGTTCCCCCGCTCTTCGCCAGCGTCACTTCCACTGTCTGGCCGGGTTCTGCCTTCACGGTTTTTCGCCAGCTTGAATACCCATCTTTTGTGACACCCAGTTTTATTCCTTTTGATGGAATACGCTTAGAATCAAATACATATTCACCGCTTTCATTTGTTTCGCCTTTTAATTTGCCCTGTATACTTATTTTAGCGCTGCCAACCGAATTCCCTCCTTCTTCAATGACAACCACGGTAAAGTATTGAGTGGAGTTCAGCTCAGCTTTAATAGGATAAGTATCTATCGCGCCGTCTTTCGGCAGCTTGACCACAAATGTGCCCTTCCAGGGTTCAATACGGTGTCCGGGGATATCTTTGCGAACAGCAACCTGCACTTCAGAACCCGGCTGCTTTTTGATACGTTTTGAAAAATATCCGTTGCCGTCTGTTAGTCCCAATTCTGTGCCGTCAATCAGGATCTTTGCCTGGTCCCCCGGTTTACTGTCCAGTGTGACCTTCACTTCCACCTCAAGTTCAACCTGGTTTCCGCCTTTACAGGCAAAGATCAGGATCAATGAGAGCAGAATTAATACTAATCTTATGAATTGCTTAACCATAGTGTATACCTCCTAAAACCCTAAATGAATTTCGTGTCATCAATAAATGAAAACAGCCCCCAAAAACGGCTTGATCAAAACCGCCGTTAGAGTCTTTTATTAATCTGAAAATTGAAAGGGGCTAAATCCCGGGCGGCTGAATATTAACCTCGCCCGGATTGACTATTTTATCAGCATCGGTAGAGGACCCTGTAATGGATTTGCGTTTGCTTTCATGAATTTTTTTAAGTTTAATTTCCAGTTTTTCACGAGTAGCACTGCCAATTTCAACAGTTAGTGTTTCGGTAACATAACCGATCCTGCTCACTTCAACCTTATAAATTCCGGGTGTTATCGCTTTTTTTTCTGATTCAAATTCCCCTTCAGCATTAACAGTTGCCGAGGTGGAAGCATTTTCAACACTTTCGGTTGTATTCATCATATTAATGATTGTGCCCTCGGAGCTCTCTCCTACAGGTTTTAAATCAGCATCCACCAGCTCCACCGTACCATATATTTTGGGTGAACAGGCAACCAGCAATGCTACAGCAATGATTATGAAAAAGAGATTAGTCTTGTTATTCATGGCCCTCTCCTCCTGAAATTAAACAATAAAAAGATTATTATTATTGATGTCTTTATATATTTCTTTCATGCATTAAAACTTCTCAAGAATAATTCAATGAATGTGTCTTGAGCAAAGATACAATCCGGTTGATTACCTTAAGTATCGGGACATTGTTTAAGATCTTTAATCGATATGCGATATTTTTTCAAATATTTAATACAAATCATATATGATAATACCGATATTACAATAAAGACAAATAGTCTTTTAGTTTATCCAGAGTGACATCCTGCAGTTCATCAAATATGGCCCCAACCTGGAATTCACCGTTTTCTTCAATCAGACGGCGGACCGCGCATTGAAATTTAAGTTCATCCCCGGTTTGGGGCAACTTGAAAGAAAGAATAAACGTTTTAATATCGTTCATGAATATCGATTTTACAGGAGATCCTATTGGATAATTGATTAGCGCTCCGCTAATCGCGATATCTGTTATAACACATGGAAAAACATCCGTTTTTAAATCAGATTTAATAATTGAAATTGCCGGCAGTGTAATCTTTCTGCGCTGGCACTTGCGCCGTTCCGAATCCGTATCAAATGGAAAAAGATATCGCTCTCCTTCCAGGTAGTCAAGAATGATTTTATCGAGCAGCGAAGCAACGGTACGCCGTTCTTTTATAGCCGCCCGCTTTAGAGCATCACGTACCAGGACGTTCATCCTGATGCTGTAAACAATATCCTTCTTCATGAATCAATGAGTTCTCTGAATCGGATTTAATTTTAATGGTCTCGTAAAAAGTCCGAATACACAGTTTTTCATATTTTTCGTTAAAAATGGCATCTGTCAAAATTCTTTCGCTTAACACGATTCTTTATCAAGGAGAATTTAAGAATATGATAAAAATTAAATGAGGGATCGGAGAGTTTTTGATTCATGGAGCGGATATATCAAATAAAAAACTCCCCGGTCCCTCACCTAAACTGTTTGATCATGATTGACGGTCTCGTAAAAAGTCCAACTTCTACGTTGTGCTGCATTTCGCAATCATTCAACGTACTATAAGTACGCTTCATGATTACGAAATTTGCACGCCTTGAATTTGAACTTTTTACGAAACCGTCTCATTCGGACTTTTTACGAAACCATCATGATTAATAAAATCAAAAGAATACAAAAATCACAGCTTGAGATGGCAGTTTATTGTATATCTCATAATTTCAGATATTTATATTAAGTATCGCGATGAGTTTTATTTCTTTTTGCTTTGCTTAATTTTTTTTTCCTGGTCAATAATTTTCTTTGTCAATCTGTTCATCTTTATATCAAGCGTGACCGCTTCCGCTTCTGTCAAAATACTGTCTTTTTCTTTATCAATCTCTTTCGCCCTGAAATTGGCAATATTTAAAATATTATCGATCTTATCGCCAAGGCTGGCTTTTTCTATTGCCTCAAGTTTTTTAACTTCAATGGTTAAAATAGCTTTCTTCTCAAGTATTTTGGCTAACTCTTTATTGGTATCAGCATATTTCATTCCAAGCGCCACCAGATCTTTTTTCATCTCGGACAGCTTAACTCTTTCTTCAGCAAGCTTTACATCTGCTTCTGCCTGCTCAAGATCGAATTCGGCCTCTTTGACTTCTGACCTCATAGCTGCCGGAACCTGAGAATACAGGCTTATATCTTTTTTTGCAAAGCAGTCTGTAAAAAGAGAAAGTGACATCAAAAATGCCAAACTTATGTAAAGGGTTTTCTTCATGATGTTATCTCTCCGTATTTTTGTTACATAAATGTTTGATGGTCTCGTAAAAAGTCCGAATTAGACGGTTTCGTAAAAAGTTCAAATTCAAGGCGTGCAAATTTCGTAATCATGAAGCGTACTGATCGTACGTTGAATGATTGCGAAATGCAGCACAACGCAGAAGTTGGACTTTTTACGAAACCGTCAATGTTTGATTTCCATTTTAGTCTAAAAGCACTTCTGATTGCAAGCATGTTTTATGCACGGGTGGTTACGCCCAGCCTTTAAATGAAATCTGAGCAATCAATAGAAACACAATATATAGAATTTGTAATACAATGTCAAGTGCATTTCTGATTCGATTGATCATCCGTTATACTCCGCATTCCATTAAAATCATAACTGTTTTATCTTAAAGAGTTTGACTGCCTGTATATATTGATACTTGACGGATATTAAAAGTTATGTTTGGATTAAAAGGCTGTGACGGAACAGGACTTCTTATTGGATTATAGCGGGGGACATGAAACAAAGATGTAAATGGGTTGGTAAAACCAAAAATGAATTAAACTACCACGATAAAGAATGGGGTGTACCGGTTCATAATGATACACTATTGTTTGAATTTCTCATTCTGGAAGGTGCGCAGGCAGGCTTGAGCTGGTCGACAGTTCTGAATAAACGAAAAGAATATATCAAGGCATTTGATGGTTTTAATACTGTAAAAATAGCGAGATATGATAATAATAAAATCTTGGAATTATTGAATAATCCCGGAATAGTAAGAAACAGGCTGAAAGTTGAATCCTCGGTGAAAAACGCCCGTGCATTTATTAAAGTTAAAAATGAATACGGCAGTTTCGATTCATATATATGGCGATTTATGGGCGGACATCCAAAAGTGAACCATTGGAAAAATATGAAACAGATCCCTGCTCAAACGGATGAATCAGAAGCATTGAGCCGGGATTTGAAAAAACGCGGGTTTTCGTTTGTCGGTCCCACAATATGCTATGCTTTCATGCAGGCAGTCGGATTGGTCAATGATCATACAACCGACTGTTTTAGATGGCATGAGATATGTGCTCGCAATAGAAGGCTTGTGAGAAATCCGGACTATCATTCCCGGTGAAAGGGTTGTTATGAGTAAGCTGTTAAATGATGATAAATGGGTCTGGGTGATCATTCAAGACCCCGGTGTCAATGAAAAATTACTTGGGCAGTATGATGAAAAAAATGAAATTTCGTTCATTCCTGTTTTTCTGGACAAAGAGTCAGCTGAGTGTGGTAAACAAAAATTGACTCTTAATACAAGTACCCATGAAATCCAGGCAATATACTACGAGGACCTGGTTAAGCAGGTCGTTGATAAAAAGTTTATGCTGTTTATCTTAAACAGTGAAGGAAAAGTACTGGAACAAATCAACCCTTAGGGTTCGCGCAAAAATAACTTCACATTTTAAGGGGCGAATCATCCCATTCGGCTGCGTTGCAAAAGCTCGAAATATGCCTGATATTTCTGCGCTTTTGCGCCTTGCCGACTGGGCGCCTCGACCCTTAAAATTTGTGAATTTATTTTTACGTGAACCCTAAGGTCTGACCGCCCTGACGGCTCCGCATTCATCCATCTGCAATTGTTGACGTTTAAAAACTTTTTCTTTTTTTGTGGTCACAATCAACACCTTCTGATGATAACCCTTGGCATAGACTTCAGAACTCCAATACCAATCAGCACCACTGTCCGGAAAAAATGGAGAACTTTTATAAATAGCTGCCAATTCACTTCCAGACGGTAAGCGCCAGTCACTGTATCCACCGGTTTTCAGTTTTTTTACATAATTAGATGCTGTTTTATAGTCATGGCATTTATTAATCAAAATCAAAGAATCAAGCAGGCACCATGTTAAACCGGTCCGTTTATCAGTAAATGTACCATTCGCTTTTGCGACAAACCTGCTGCTGACTTTACTGACTTTGGCCATCATTTTTTTTCTTTCATTATTAATTCTATTTTTTTCACGTGCTATCGCTGCAAGCTGACGCTGTATTTGTTCACCTTCCTGTTTCTGTATTAAACCTTCTTTTTCTCTCTCAAGGTTTGAAATCATTGATTCCGCATCTTTACGGTATGGGCTTGAACTATTTTGTTCAACATACAATTTCAACTCGTATATTTTCCTGTTTATATCCCCCCCCCGCTTCTTCACATAAGCAGTCAGCTTACTCCATTTTTCAATCTCATTACTTCTTCTTTCTACATCGATGAGCTCTTTTCTAATTTCATCCATATAAAATGAATCAGGATGAGTCTCCAGGTATTCTGACAATATCTTTTTTGCTGTCTCAGGATTTTTGCCGGCCTCCCGCGCCTTCGTCAAAACCGCGGCCACCTGGATTTTTTCCTGCATCTCCGGAATTAAAATTTCGATTTCATTTTTCTGCCTACTCTTATTAAAATATGTAAGATAATAATTACATAGCTGGATACAGTTATCCCATTTCTTTTCCTGGTCACACACAGTGAGCTGCTTCATTAAATAAGAGTAGTATTCGTCACCAAGGTTCCGAATCATTTTTTCCACATCCCCCCTGTATTTGCCGCTTGGGTGTTTTGTCAGATATTCTGTATAGCCGCTGATCCTGTTGTCAAAATCAAGACTTTCGGATTCTTCAATTTTATTGAAGTCAACATCATCTATTAACTCCTGGATTTCAAACATTTTCCCTTCAATCTCTGCAGAATAAGTTCCTTCAGGATATTTATTCAGATACCGCATGTATGCGGCTTTGGCGTTTTTATCATAATTATCGTCCACATCCAGTTCTTTAACCGCATCCACCGCGGCAGTATATTCCGTTTTCTCAACAAACTTGTCGATTTCCTCTATCCGGCTCTGTATATCTTCAGTGTAAGTATTTTCTTTATTAGTCGCTAAATATCGCTGCAACAGTTTCTTTTTTTTTTCAGAATTATCGAGCTTCTCCACCATTGAAATGGTGCTATCATATTCCTTTTCTATCGCCCCTGCTTTTATGATATACTCCCAGACAAAAAAACTTGCAGCTGTAACAAAGACTATGCCGAACACAGCAATTGCTATCGGTATCGGCCTTATTTTTGTGTGCGATTTTTGTGCGGCTCCCAGCAGCTCACGATATCGGTCATACGCGGGTCTATCTTCATAGCTTTCCCGTCGGGCCTGTTCCGATGGGCCGATCTTTCTATCTCTTTTATTCTTCCGGAGTCTAAGAGCTTCGATTAATACTTCCATGAGCGGTTCATTAATGGTATTTTCCTTTTTCCCGCCTGCATTTCTTATATCTATCTCTGTATCTTCCCAGCTGATGATTTCATAGGCGGCAGGTTTGCCTTTTAATGTACCTGTTTTGGCATCAACCAGCTCTCCTTTTGATAAATAAAGCTTTCCGATAATATTTTCTGTTTTTATCTCAATCGAACATGTTATTTTTTCCAGCACAGCCATATGGAGAAATGATGCGAGGCTGATACCATGAACACGCCCCCCCTTATCCTCTTCAAATTCACTGAATACACCTTCGTTTAGGACACGGCTTTTTACCAGCTTTTCTAGATTTTCAACATCCTTATCAGTCATTTTGTTGCTGCAGTAACCCAAATGTACGGTAATGGTTTCCGGTGCTCTGTGCCAGGGCCACAACGCTCCATAGAAAAAACCAGATTTTGTTTTTTTCATATAAAATGCCTGTTCATCCCGAATACCTTTAAGGTATTTTACAGATGAATTGAACCGCATTTTCAATGGCATGGGTTGTCCCGCTCTCTTTTTGGGTTCACCAAAAAAACTTTTAAGCTTTCTTTCAAGAAATTGGGAATGCAGATCCTTAGAAACTGCCTGATACAAACTGCGCGCGGTATCATATGGAGCTCTTTTCATTTCAGGCAGGGCATCAAGTTTCTTAACAAGAATCAAAAAATCTCTGGTGTAACCCAGGCTGGTTTTCAGGGTTGACAACTCTTTACTCTCGGCATTTGTATCATTTACAATCGGATCTTTAGCCATGTTAATTTTTCTCCTGTGGCATTATTGATGGTAATAGTTAATAACTTACAGGTAAAGGGGGTGTACCGAATTTACAAAAAAGAGAACCCGTTTTCACAGGGTTATGAAACAAATTACCACATATATTAAACAATCTAACTTTCGCTTCCAAATGAGCCCGTAAAACACTCCATATGTCGGTATTGATCTTTAATTACCATCCACCAATAAACATCTTAATACACTTTTAACACAGGAATCAAGTCAGTACTGTAAAAAAATAATGCCACCGAATATTCTTGAAAACCACAATGACTTTCATATATTAATAGAAGTTGTTTTAGAATGGTTAGATCTGTTAATATTGATATTTATCCATATGGAATATGATCGGATCACTTTTTATAAAAATTCTAAATACTCATGCGGACACGCAAAATTGACGGTTTCGTAAAAAGTCCAACTTCTGCGTTGTGCTGCATTTCGCAATCATTCAACGTACTATAAGTACGCTTCATGATTACGAAATTTGCACGCCTTGAATTTGAACTTTTTACGAAACCGTCACATTCGGACTTTTT
>JAUVGT010000438.1 GCA_030593645.1 Deltaproteobacteria bacterium | reverse complement strand
AAAAGTCCGAATTAGACGGTTTCGTAAAAAGTTCAAATTCAAGGCGTGCAAATTTCGTAATCATGAAGCGTACTTATAGTACGTTGAATGATTGCGAAATGCAGCACAACGCAGAAGTTGGACTTTTTACGAGACCGTCAGTCATTGAAATCATTCAATTTTAATAATGAGCAAAGTAAGCCGGCGATGTGTTAAAGCCTCTAAAAACAATTCCTTGAGTTCTAAATCAGATCGGCCGAAATCTGCCTGATATACATGCCGAATCCCGCAGGCGCGGGCAATACCTTCAATACTTAATACAGGAGAATCATGCCCCATAGCATTTTTCCCTGAACCGGGATTGGGCTGACATCCGGATGTGACGGCTGCTCCATTGTCCAGCACAATCATTAATATATCACTGCGGTTATGAACGGCATTGCATATTCCGGGAAGGCTGGTATGAAAGAAAGAAGAGTCACCGAAAAGCGCCACGGATCTTTCATTGATCCCGGTTATACTGATTCCATTCGCAACGCCCACAGCAGAGCCGATGGCGAATTTAGCATCCAAACGATCGGCGACAGTGACCAGGCAGCCGGGATCTCCAATCAGAACCGGTTTTTGATTTAATTCCTTTCCCGCCTCATCCAGGATATCCAGGATTTCAAAATAATGGCAATCCCCGCAACGACTTTCCCTTTGGGGCAGTTCATTTTGTTCATTCTCTTTGATGTAATGTGATGTCAATCCGATTTCAGGAATAAAACGGTTTAGACTTTCCTGGATCTGCCAGCGAAATAATTCCCCTTCCCGGTTCACATGATTGCTTTGCTTACCATAAATTTTACAGCGGCTCTCAATATCATGGGCAATGGCTTTAATATGGGTTTCGAGATAGGGTTCATTTTCTTCAAATACCAGGATTTCACTGCAATCTGTCAGAAATTTTTTAATCACATCCACAGGTAATGGAAAAATGGAACTTAATTTGAGCAGACAAAGGTCATTGGCAGGTTCATCACCCAGAACATCCAGCAATTTTTGATAAGTATATCCCGCGGCCAATACTCCCTTCATACCTTTCCCGATAATTTGATTAAAGGATGCACCATTCACCCATGAACCGATGGCTGAGATTCTTTGATGAAGTTCCCTGTGTTTCTCCACGGCATTCCGGGGTACCGGGACAAATCGCCATGGTTCTCTGGCAATATCCAAACCTGATTTATGGTCAGTTGATTCTGCCATTTGTATCTCTTCCATATGCAGGGTAAAACCCCGGGTTTCACGGATAATCATCGCTGTATGGTATTGTTCTGATATCTGAAATGCCTCCTTTATCATGGCATAACCTTCACCCGGTGTAGACGGTTCCATCATCGGGATTTCCAGCATTGAAGCAAGGGGCCGGGTATCCTGATCATTCTGGGAACCATAACCGCCCGGATCATCACCCAATAGAATCACCAGGCCCCCATTGACCGGAGTCAGGTTTAAAGTCATCAAAGGATCAACCATGACATTCATACCGACGCTTTTCACACAGACAAGTGCCCGGCGGCCGGCAATGGAGGCACCAATAGCGAGTTCCATGGCCACTTTCTCGTTACTTGACCACTCCACATATATATTATGTTTTCGGGCCAATTCGATCAAGGTGTCAACTGTTCCCGAACTGGGCGATCCCGGATAACCGGAAACAAGCTTTACACCGCTGTGAAAGGCCCCATAAGCCATCGCTTCATCACCGTTTAACATTTTTAACATCATAAGAACTTCCTGTATTTGTTTTATTTTTTAAATATTTTTAATCCACATGAGCTTCATATCATCATATTTTAAATTGTCCACAGTTTTATTATTTTTGGAACGGGTTTGTCTGATATCAAAATCGGAATACCACTGCATCGATGAAATTATTACTTTAAAAATATTTAAAATTGATTTATATAATGTATACTTTGACCGGTTCCATGGTTTTTCTGTTTTTCAACACAAAGGATTCGACATTACCACATAACATATTGTTTCAATAATATTAATAGTGTACTGACTAACCTTAGAATGATGTGTAAAGATAATTAATAAACGGTAATCAAAGGAGGAAATTTATGGCAGAAGGACGCATGAAAGTTAAAATGAAGTCTGAAATGACTGCGGAAGAAGCGTATTTTTTAGAACAGGATAAAGAAAAGCTCAGGACGCTCAGGGCAGACATTGCCGGGGGCCAAAACTCTCAGTACAGCGATGAGCATAAGAATCACTGTTTTCGATGCGGCACTGAAAGCCTGGTTGAAATTGACAGGGGAGACATCAAAATTGATATATGTGTAAACGATAATTGCGGCGCAATCCATCTGGATCCTGGAGAATTGGAACAGATTATTGAAAATCAGGCGGCGATGGGTTCATTAAGAAAATCGTTCCTTTCCGTTTTCAAATAAAGCAATACCATCAAACCCCAAAAAGGCAGTGTAAATGATTATCCTGCCTTTTTGGGCTATAGTGGTAATCTCTATTCACCCTTATCCGCTATCAGAAATTTGATATACTTTTCAACTTCGCTAAGGGCGTCAGAGCTCATTGATTCCAGCCTTGCCAGGAGTTGGATGATATGCAGTGATTGATCCAGGTTAAGAAACATACTGCTGATGTCAACCTGATATTTATTTTGATTCTCTGTTTTTGCTTTTAGTCCGGGATTGAGTATGGACCGGCCCCGATCCAAAAACGATTCATAGCTGAAACCAAAATAGCCTGCAATTTTACGCCTAACCTTTTCACTTCCGGATCTTGTATTTTTTAAATCTGCAAGCTGGTTCACATATTGCTGGCGTATACCGACATTCCTCGCCAGTTCGGACTGGGCACCATATCCTTTTTTTTTCAACAGATGCTTCAAAAAAACCTTGAATGGATCGCTGTTTGATTGGGTCATACGCGACTTATCACCTCTAAATTGCTTGATGCATTCACAAAAAATTGAAATAAATTCCAACTTTTGTTTGACAGCTTACAACAATATGTTGTAGGTATAAATTTTTACGATACTCGCCTAACCACCAGGCGAATTCCAACACGTTAGATCGTTTTTAGTCCCGGACAACGCTTTGGGAATAAAATTATTCTGCAAGTATTTTGAGACGGCGATATTAATTTCGATCTTTTTCAACAATGCAACACACACTAATAAGTATATCGGCATAACAGCAAATAATCTTTACATATTTTTTAATCAAGACATGATGGTTTCGTAAAAAGTCCGAATTAGACGGTTTCGTAAAAAGTTCAAATTCAAGGC
>JAUVGT010000251.1 GCA_030593645.1 Deltaproteobacteria bacterium | reverse complement strand
GAAACCCATCGCAAAAAAATTCCGCGGGCTCCGACGAGCTGTTGAAGGCCCATTCTCGCCCGCGCAATTTTTTGCTGGGACGATGCATTATACAAATTATATTAAATACTCTGTATGATTTTTCATCATACAAGGCACTTTAGCTCACTTTAGTCACTTTGATTTATTTCTTATGGCAGAGCCATTTATCTCTGACCTGGCCCAAAGGACCAGGTTTTATTTGATAAAATAAATAATTTCTGATTTGGCACTTCTGGACTATACTTCCACACACTCCTTAAAAGGACATACTGAGAAGTGCTTGCATATTTTAATACAGATAACAGGAAACCTGATGATCTTCACCGACTGGTTTTAATTCAGGATGCTCTGTTCTGCAAATATCCATTACTTCTGGGCACCTGTTTTGAAACCGACAGCCTTCCGGAAGTTCATCCAGACTGGGTACCTGTCCTTTAATAATCTTCAGTTTTGATTTTCTTTTGTTTTCAAGCCGCGGAATAGATTCCAACAAACCTTTTGTATATGGATGTTTGGGTATATAAAAAAGATCTCTGACCGCGGCTGTTTCTGCGATTTTCCCGGCGTACATAACGACGACATCATCGCAAACTTCGGCAATCACTCCAAGATCATGCGTAATAAATATTACAGACATCCCCGTATCTCTTTGCAGATCCTTGATCAGGGAAAGGATCTGGGCCTGGATCGTTACATCGAGTGCCGTCGTCGGTTCGTCAGCAATAAGAATATTCGGTTTACAGGCCAGGGCAATAGCGATAACCACACGTTGTCTCATACCTCCTGAAAGCTGATGAGGATATTCATTCATTCGAAGATCAGGTTCCGGGATTTTTACTCTCTCAAGAAGTTCAACACATTCCTGATATATCTGCATGTCGTCCATGGATGGAAAATGAAGTTCAAAAACCTCTATTAACTGTTTTCCAATTTTATGAACCGGGTTTAAAGCGGTCATGGGCTCCTGGAATATCATGGATATTTTTTTACCGCGAACTTCATGCATTTTATCCGCAGGAAGACTGATAATGTCCATTCCGTTAAACAGTACCTGGCCTCCTTCAATAATACCCGATGGTTTAGGCAAAAGTCTCATGATTGAAAGAGCTGTTACACTTTTTCCGCAGCCGGATTCCCCAACAATACCCAATGTTTCTCTCCTTTTTACGGAAAAATTGATATGATCAACGGCCCGAATTCTGCCGGTTTCCGTATCAAAAGACGTGGTTAGGTTTTTTACATATAAAATCTTTTCTATGCTCACATTATCATCCATTGTTTTTAAATATTTTTACTACTTAATTCGGTGCAGTAACCTTGTTTTGCTTATCCTATTGTATCGCTTTCATTTTAAATGTTTCGTTAATAAGAACAACCTGCTTAAACTTTTTCTTCGCTTTTTTGGCTCCCAGTGTTTCTTCATATAATTTAGAATCAAACCAGAATAGCCCTTCAGCAAAAGGATCGGACAAATCATCCGTATTTTTTGTCCCGGGTACTTCAGGAAATCGCCACCATCTCCAATATGCAAACCGACAATACGGAACCATAAAAGAGGGAACAAATACACAAATATCATCTATTTTTTGCTGAATCTTTTTTGAATATTTTATTCGCTCTTCGGCATCTGTGGAATTGCGGTATGTGATTATTAATTGATCAAGCTCGGGATTATCTGTATTGGTGATGTTATTGGTTTGCGTCTTATGCGCGTTATCTGAATGATACCCCTGCCAATAGGCGGGACGAAAACCGGTGGACCAAGCCATCCAAACAACATCGTGCTTTTTCTCCAGTGTCTTTTTGAAGGAAGCGGAACCGTCCATTTTCTGGAGTATGAGTTCAATACCGGCTTTTTTGGCTTCTTCTTTTATGACCACAAGGCGAGGGGTTTGGGTATCAGAGGAATAGTTAACCTTGACCGAATACCTCATATCACCTTTTTCCCAGATCCCGTCTGATCCACGTTTCCACCCGGCTTTTTCCATATAAAATTTTACTTTAGCAAGGTTGAATCTTCTGGTACTGATTTCATCATTTGTATAGCGCCCATATCCCATAAAGGCTTGTTCAAGTCTGAAATAATCATTATGCAGTACTTTCTTTATGACTTTCTCGATATTAATGGCGTGCGCGAAAGCATATCGCAGATTGATGTCCTTAAATATTTCCTTGTCCTTATTCATATACAGCCCAAACGGAGACTGACGGGTGTCATTATAAAACCAGACCTTGTGAACATACCCATTTTCCACAACCGGTGTTTTTGATTTATCATGCCAGTATGTGGGAAAAGTAATTCGGAAAAAATCTACTTCTCCTTTTTTGAAATATTCCCAGGCAACATTGTAATCACGAATCACATTGATCATGACTTTATCCACATTGAACCTGTTTTTATTATACCGGAGATCTTTTGCCCACCAATTCTTTTTCCTTTTAAATTTTACATACTTTCCCTTTTGATAATCAGATACCTGATAAGGTCCGGTATTGGGCTCAATTTTCCAATTAAACGTTTTAACAAAGTCTTTATCAAGCCTGCCATAAAAATGCCTGGGTTTTGGACTGATATCCGCCCAAAGGTAGAGTTCGGGTCTGACTTTGGTGGAAATAACCGCAATGGTGTATTCATCATATACAATGACTTTATCGACTTCTTCAGTATAATGATGATTATACCAGGGCGCGATGATATGCTTTGATCGCATGAATTCGAGTGCGAATGTATAATCGGATGCTGTAACCGGTTTTCCGTCCGACCACCGGACGTTTTTATTCAGCTTAAAATACATTGTCTTTTTATCTTTATCAAATGCCCAGTGAGTGGCCAGTGAAGGCATAATATTTTCAGTATTGGGGTGCAGCAGGATTAAGCTGAGATTGTTTGAATCAAAATAACTTCTGAAGCTGCTGTTGGAATCGGGTCCCACAACACGAAACGTCATTGGGAAACTGGGAATAAACATATGCAGCGTGCCGCCTTTTTTAGCTTCCGGAGATGCAAACAAAGGATCCGAATCGTTTGTCAGCCACACAATATCTTTTGGAAGTATCCCAGTGACTCGATTTTTCTTGTCATCCGCATGGGTTTGCTGGTTCGCGCCATCGTTTTTTTCATTTTCGGCGGATTTCTTTTCACCACAGGCCGTCAACGATAAAAATAAAATAAACAACACTAAATCAAATAATAATGATTTGACCCATCCTTTCCGGTTATACATTTTACGCATATTTACCAACCTTTCCATGAAGTATTTTTGACGGTTTCGTAAAAAGTCCAACGTCTGCGTTGTGCTGCATTTCGCAATCATTCAACGTACTATAAGTACGCTTCATGATTACGAAATTTGCACGCCTTGAATTTGAACTTTTTACGAAATCGTCTAATTCGGACTTTTTACGAGACCATCATTTTTAATTGTTCCAAAACCGGTTCTACTCATAAACCGTGTGCATTTTGGGATCAAATGCTTCTCTGATCGCTTCGCCAATAAAGGTAACAAGTACAAGGGTAACGGTCATGGCCGTGATAACAGAACTCGATATCCACCACGCGCTCATGTTCGCCCATCCCTGCTCAAGAAGTTCACCCCAGCTCGGGGTTGGAGGCGGAAGGCCAAACCCGAGATAATCGAGTGATGTTAAAAGCACAATACCGCCTGAAATCGAAAAAGGAGCGTATGTAATGATGATCGCCACCGTATTGGGGATGATATGTTTAAAGATAATATGAAAATCAGTCGCGCCAATACTCCTGGCAGCAATTACATATTCTCGTGCTTTTTCTTTATAAGTAACGGTCCGCATAATCCATGTAATGCTGGTCCAGCCGAAAAAACTCATGATAAGCAACAGGATCATGATATT
This sequence comes from Deltaproteobacteria bacterium, assembly GCA_030593645.1. Taxonomy (GTDB): domain Bacteria; phylum Desulfobacterota; class Desulfobacteria; order Desulfobacterales; family JAUVGT01; genus JAUVGT01. Next base: position 3,501 of record JAUVGT010000251.1, on the reverse strand, counting down.
CGGTACCATAATTGAGGCAATAATAATAATGACATACAATAGGGGGACATTTGACCAGATTTCAATAATTCTCTGGAAAAAAAGGTCGAACATTCCGCCAAAGTATCCCATGGCGCACCCGATACTGATACCGATAATATAAGTCAGGAACAGTAGAGCGATCGAGAAAAAAACGGCAATCCTGAATCCGTATATCAATCGTGCCGCAATGTCCCTGCCGATAGAGTCGGTACCAAGGTAATGTCTTTCCTTTAAAGACGGCTTAAAGGGCGGATAATCATCTTCCTTTAAATCATTCTCGTACGCATTATATGGTACAGGCGGCATCAACAGCCAGTTACCTTCCCCCTGGTTTTGAAACAGGCCGGCAAGTATTCGATACTCTGTTTCATATTCATAATCCAGCCCAAAGGTCGAACCGGGTATGATTGCACCGTAAGTCGGAAAATAATATACCCCCTGGTAATGAACCATCAAAGCCCTGTTATTTACCAGCAATTCAGCAAAAAAAGATAACACGATCATCACAGTAAACAGGATAAAGGAATAATATCCTCTCTTTATTGACTTAAAGCGTTTGATCTTCTTAATTGTTAAAGGGTTTAACTGCATAATATTGACCTGTTTTTTTTGACGGTCTCGTAAAAAGTCCAACTTCTGCGTTCTGCTGCATTTCGTAATCATTCAACTCCCCTGTTAAATAAAAAGACAGATTTAACAGGGCGGGTCTGATAAGTACGCTTCATGATTACAATATTTGCACGCCTTGAATTTGAACTTTTTACGAAACCGTCTATTTCGGACTTTTTACGAGACCATCTTTTTTGTTATTCGAATTTTACCCTTGGATCTACAATAGCGACACATATATCCGATAAGATATTTCCAATCATAAAAAGCAGTGAAGATATCACCAGGATTCCCATAACCACGGGATAATCCCGTTCAACGATGGACTCATACCCCAGAAGTCCCATTCCATCGATATTGAAAACTTTTTCAATTAAAAATGAACCGGTCAAAAAGATGGAGATGTTGTTCCCAAAACTCGTTGCGATTGGAATCAGGCTGTTTCTAAACGCGTGTCTGAAAACCGCTTTTTTGAACGGAAGTCCTTTTGCGATTGCGGTCCGCACATAGTCGGATGCCAGGTTGTCCATCAGCGTGTTTTTCATCAAAAAAGTTAAAACCGTAAAGGCCCCGACAAGATATGCAATGGAAGGTAATATCGTATGCCGGATGATATCGCCTGTTTTTTGTAAAATAGTAAAATCTTCAAAGTCACCACTCACAAAACCTCCCAGTGGAAAAATATCCCAGTGTGATGCAAAAAGCATCAACATCAATATTCCCACAACCCATCCGGGAATCGCGTACCCGATAAAGATGACAATTGAGGAAATATTATCAAAAAATGTCTTATGCTTGATTGCCTTTGCTATTCCCAGGGGTATGCATATTCCATAAGTAAGAATCAGTGTTATAATTCCGAAATACAGGGAAATGGGAATCTTGTCCCGAATCATGCTCCAAACAGGATCATAATATCGAGTTGAAACTCCTAAATCACCAGTGAGAACCTTACCAAGCCAAAAAAAATAACTAACAAGTATCGGTTTATCGAAACCATAGTATTTTTTAAGCTCCTCGATCTGTTCTTCAGAAAGCGGTTGATCCTGCTGATCACCTGCGCTTCCATATCCACCGGCTCCAGAGATCACATGCTGCTGCCGAGCCTGGGCTATCATACGCTCGATCGGCCCACCGGGAACCAGGCGAGTAATGATGAACACCATAATGGTAATACCGATAAATGTGGGTATTATTAACAGGAGGCGACGGATAAAGTAGGCAGTCATTCAGATCCTCGTATAAAGATAAACTGAAGATATGTGTAACTTATATATCTATCATATTACAGGATTCCATGCATCCTTATTTGCATACACCGAAACAATTATATTATCAAGGCCTTGATAAGATTATTAATACAAGGGGAACCAATACAATCGGAATTCGGGGGCGGTATCGCGTTCGTTTTTTATTAGCCCTATAGAGTCGGATATGTGTGATATGATCATTTTCCTGGATAGCGCAAAAGCTTCACTTCGTGCCCGGATCTCCGCTTCCACCTTCGCCAAGACTATGGCGGACATGCCAGCGGAGCCTGTGCCGGACTCGATCCGGTATCCGGAATGACGAATCAGAGAAATTGGAAAATAGTGTGCATGAAAAATGAAAAGCAGAAGATAACAAAAAAAGGGGAACAGGATATTCCTGTTCCCCTCAATATTCATGTTTAACCATATTATATTGATACATATTTTTCCCACCGGATCAAAAAAGAAGATGGAAAATATATGATTATCGTTTTGAGAATTGAAAACGAGCCCGGGCGCCTTTCTGGCCGTATTTCTTTCTTTCTTTTGCCCTGGGGTCTCGCTTTATAAAACCTGCTTTTTTTAAAGACTGTCTCAAATCAGGGTCGGTCTGAATCAATGCCCGGGTAATACCATGCCTCACCGCGCCGGCCTGCCCTGAATAACCCCCGCCTATTACACGCACTTTAACATCAAAGGTACTCATATTATTGGTCAAAACAAGTGCCTGGGTTGCCAGCTTTCTTGTGGATTCAACCGTAAAATATTCTTCTATCGGCTTATTATTAATAATGATTTCACCTTTACCGGGACTCATCCAGGTTCTGGCGATAGCGTTTTTCCGTTTTCCGGTCGCGTAAAACATGTTTCCCTGATCCATTTAATTCCCCTAATCGTGATTTTAATTTATAAAGTCAAAGTTTCAGGCTGTTGGGCTTCATGCGGATGTTTGTCACCTGAATAAACCTTTAATTTTTTGAAAAGTTGTCTCCCAAGCCTGTTTTTCGGAAGCATCCCCTTAACTGCAAAACGAATCACATCTTCAGGCCGTTTTTCCAGGAGTTTTCTGGCGGTAATTGTTTTAAGACTACCGATATAACCGCTGTGCCGGTAATAATTTTTTTGATCCAGCTTCCTGCCGGTAAGAACAATCTTTTCAGCATTGATCACAATAACTGAATCTCCTGTATCCACATGGGGTGTATACATTGGATTGTGCTTGCCTCTGATATGAGAAGCAATTCTGGTAGCGAGACGACCCAAAATCTTACCCTCAGCATCAACGATCCACCATTTGTCCTTATTATCCTCTGCCTTGGCGCTGTATGTATATTTTTTCACTTTCTTATGCTCCTGTAATAAAAATCAGAATAATTAAACCATATATAAAATAAAGTCAAGGGAAAAATTCAATTTACGGATAGAAATGGTTTATGTTTGAAACAGAACTTTAAACTCTCAATGTTAATAGTTTCAAATCATGACGGTCTCGTAAAAAGTCCAACTTCTGCGTTGTGCTGCATTTCGCAATCATTCAACGTACTATAAGTACGCTTCATGATTACGAAATTTGCACGCCTTGAATTTGAACTTTTTACGAAACCGTCTAATTCGGACTTTT
>JAUVGT010000387.1 GCA_030593645.1 Deltaproteobacteria bacterium | reverse complement strand
AGTATTTCCAGAATGATCCGTTCAGTGACTGAACCGACACCCTTGATTTTTCTTAACTCTTTCCTTTTATTCCGTAAAGGTTCCATTAATTTTGAAATCGACCATGCTGCATAACCATACGGAGACGGTTTACCCTGCATTTTTGACAGGTAATCAATATGCTCAAGCAAAACTATGATTAAATCATTTTCACTTAATATGTTCTTGAAAAATATTGGAGGAATTCTGCACGGAATTTTATATTTTCTTACAATATTGTAAAATAACATATTTAACGATTGATAGTACTTCTCATCGGTTGTTCCCCATTTATTATCCTTATAAAGCATTTCATACTCAGCCATATATTCTGGAAAATATTTTTTAAGACTATTTAAAAAATTGCTCTTCTGCCTACCGAATCTTAACGTTAAACCGCTGAATATAATAAAGTCGATGCCTGCTTCAACGGCGTTTTTAATTGTTTTTTCCATTATCTCAGGTGTGTCCGTGATAAACGGAATGACAGGCATAAGGTACATACCGCAGGAGATACCCTGTTTTTTAAAATATTTAATTGCATCAAGTCTTTCCTGGGGAGTTGGCACACCAGGCTCAAATATTGAACTCACTTTTTCATTTGTTGATGAAAAACTGAAACTGACTATTGCTTTTCTGTTTTCATTAATCTTTTTAATGATATCTATATCTCTTTTAACAAGCACGGATTTTGTAAGAATATGTATCGGAAAATTATACTTATAAATAATTTCTATTGCTTTTCTTGCAATTCTGTACTTTTTTTCAATCGGCTGATATGCATCCCCCACGCCGCCGCCGAGCATGATATAACTTTGTTTTAATGGAATTCGCTTTCGTTTTGGATTAAGTTCCCTGTCGAATATTTCTGGAGCATTATTCTTTACGATAATATCCTTTCCAAATTCACCTTCAACGTAATACCTTTCCGCCCGGCCATCACAGTATACACAATTATGGAGACACCCCCTGTACAGGTTCATTCCGTAATGGGTCAAAAACCATGAATCGATTTTCTTGTATTTTCGCAGGATCGTTTTTACGTTTTTTTCTGTGATAGTCATAACTGGTTTCAATATGATTCAATTTTCGCCTGTGATCAATAATATTTTTAAAATTCATATCCTATTGACACGCATATTTTAAATAGATAATAATATTCAGGGAAAACAATTGCCTCAACGGATATAATTTAAATAAAGGAAAAGAAAATGAATGAACTTGCTCCTCCTCCAAGAACAAACCCTCTGGCTATCTGGAGTCTTATCCTTGGGATCATCAGTTTTTTTTGTTGCGGTCTTTTTACTGGTATACCCGCTGTGATCTGTGGACATATGGCACATTCCAGGATTAAAAATTCAGGCGGCAGTGAAGCCGGCAGCGGAATGGCTATCGCAGGCCTTGTTATCGGCTACATGGGTATCTTTCTCACAACTATCGGCATACTTGCAGCGATAGCTGTGCCGAATTTCATTGCCTATAGAGATAAAGCCATATGTTCCCAGACCGAGTCCCAGGCTTATTCAGCTGCTCAAGCAGTTTCGTGTTACTTTTCTGAACCTTCAAAAACTGAGGCACCCACAATAGAAGAATTAATGAACAGTGATGCCTGCAGTTTCACGCCTTCAGAAAAAGTAACCATTGAGATTTCAGGCACAGTTGACAACTACGTAATCATTGTGTACGACAATTCGGGAAGATGTCCAATGGGCAGTAAATATCAAATTTCTGCACCTGAATCGCTTCAGGATGGATGGTTTCAGGAATAGGAAGTATTATACCAATTGTTTAGGGCTCGCGCAAAAATAACTTTACATTTTATGCATCTCGGATTCAGGCCATCTTTGCCCGATCCTCGACTCCAAAATCCTCGGAATAGCTTGCTATACCTGCGGTTTTGCAGTCTCAGATCGAACAAATCTGGCCCAACTCCGAGTACCTAAAATGTAAAGTTATTTTTGCGCGAACCCTTATCTAAATTGACTGCGGTTCATTTTGAGAAAATTCCATATTCATAGCCGGGTCCTTTGGACCCGGCTAATTACTTGTTTGAATTGAGTATCGCCGAAGGCGTTTGAATATTTGGTATTCAGCCTCCGGCAATCATTGGAATCAAAATGATTTCTGAATCATCAGGAATGTGAGTTGTTTTAAAATTCGGACGGGAAACAGTCCTGCCGTTTAAACGAACCACCGCGTATTTATCGGATTCGATGACCTCGTCCAGCAGTATGGAAACGGTCATACCCTCTTCCCAGGGCACCTGATTCCCGTCAACCCGGATCATTATTCCACTCCGTTTGCTTTCAAAACTTCAAGTACTTCCGGAAAATCGATTCCAAGCTGTTTTACCTTTTCAACAGTCGGTATCCCGTCATTGGTCCAGCCTCGACGTTTATAAACAGCGTCTTTTAATTTCTCATACTGCTCTTCACGAAGTTTTCTTAAAGCGGCAACCTTTTCAGAAGTATCTTTTCCACTGACATCAACACTATATTTTTCCGTAAGTTCTTTGTCATAACGTTCCTGCCTGGATTCGTATTCTTCAGTGGTTACCGGTCCCACTGCCCGATAGGGGAGTGAATCATGTTCTCTTTTTCCAAAACCCATTTTAAGATTAAAAATTCTCTGGAAATTATATACCGCCTCACTCATGGTAATCAAATCATCCGGTTTTGCATTGCTGCCTGTAACAGCAGAATAATATTCCGCGTACCATTTAATATGTTTCATCACCTTTGCCGGTTCAGGCGTATCTTTATTATCTTCAGGTACAATGTCATTCCACGGCAGTTTACACAGACCGCACAGTCCAAACCAGGTTCGGAACATGGGGAACCAGTGAAGCGCCTCAGCTTTTTGCTCAAAAGTAGGCATGAAATTATGTACCATATCAAGGAATATCAGCCATGCCTCATCATGCTGAGCGCCTTTCAGGGCCATGCCGTAACCACCCTGCTGTGCCAGTGATTCTTTTGTCATATACTCTGAAAATTCAAGGCCCTTGGATTCCATACCAATGTCTTGCATGACAGATGCGTCCGCTCCGAATTCCTTCGCGAATATTTCCTTCATCATTCGTATGCCCTGCCCTACTTTTACTCCAAACCCTTTACCGGTGGCCATTTGATGCACAAGTTCAAGAGCGTCCAGTCGGTTCCCGAAATGCAGATTTAATCCGCTGGTATGAGTAGAATCAATCAGTCCAAGTTCAAAACATTCCATCACAAAAGCAATTCCGGTTCCCACGGATATGGTATCAAGGCCGTACGCATCGCAGTAAAAATTAAATTCAATTATGGTATATGGATCAAAGATCCCGAGATTGGAGCCGCATCCTGCGATGGTTTCATATTCAGGACCATCTACAAAAACCTTCTTGCCTTTATATGGGCCTGTAAAAGGAACAAAATCTTTTACACCATGCGCGCATGCTACGGTACAGCCTTTCCAGCATCCATCAAATCCGGGATCAAAAAGTTCCGCGTATACTTCCCGACCGATCAGAATCGCTTTCGGGTTCTGGCCGAATTTAAAATTATGGGTCGGAAGCAGATCAAAATCATTCATAATCGGCACAAGATGAGTCGTACCGATCTTTGCCATTTCGTTTTGTTTTGGATCAAGCTCAACAATTTCTCTTGAATGCAGTTTCGCAACATTCCGTAACGCGTCTTTATCTGCCGGGTTGTTGGTCTTTAAGGATACGCTGTCCCATCGCGCGACAATGGCCTTGATTCCTTTATCCGCAAAAACAGTTCCTATTCCGCCTCGTCCGGCCTGTTTATAGCGTGCTCGTTTTCTTTTGGAATCAAACCATGAAAAATTGAGACATCCTATCAGTGTGTGTTTTGCACCGTCGCCGGTTGAAACAACAGAGATACTTCCTTTCTTTCCACTTGAAAAATGTTCGGTTAAAATCTCGGACATTTCATAAGAATCGACATCCAGCCCTGAAACTTCAAGTATTTGTATCTTCTGTTCAACACCATCGATAAATACCACGGTATTACCTGATGATTTTCCTGTAACTTTAAGAGCGTCAAAACCGGAAAATTTCAAATACGGGCCGAAATAACCACCCACATTGGAATCAATAACGGATTTTGTGGTGGGTGATATCGTGGTCACAATACTTTTCCCTGACCCGGGATACGCGGGTGTTCCCCCCATCGGGCCCGAAGCGATACAAATCGCGTTTTCCGGGGAATTCCATTTTGTATTTCCCGTAACCGAATTCCAGAGCAGCCAGAGATCGAAACCCTTTCCGCCGATAAATTTACTCTTTATCTGTTCTTCAACCTTATCTATTTTGATGCTCGAATCAGAAAGATTAATACTGAGTGTTTGGTCAGTATACCCTTTGTTGACATCCGGTCTCTTATATTCGAGTTTTTGGATCTCTTTGATTTTTAAATCGGCCATTTTACACTCCTTGTTGTTTTTAATTCATATATCAAATCTATAAATGCAATACTTCCATTTTCAGTATTAAGTAAAATCCGGGTCCAAAGAGCCCGGCTTTGACTTGTCCGCCATAGCTTTAGCGGCGGTGGATCACCCCTCTAAGGGGATTTAACAAGT